>JAIRYX010000430.1 GCA_031267635.1 Planctomycetaceae bacterium | reverse complement strand
CATCCGATGGTGAAAGTAAATGAGCAACGGCGGAACACCGTTGCGTGCATCGTGGAAGTTGTGAGCCGCAAGACCAATCTGTTTGAGATTGTTCGTGCATTGCATTCTTCGCGCCGCTTCTCTTGCAGCTTGAACAGCGGGCAACAGTAACGCGATCAAAATACCAATAATCGCAATCACCACTAGAAGTTCGACAAGCGTAAACGCGCCGCGAAATAAACGTACTTTCATGTTTCTTTCTCCTTAAAAAGAGAGTTTTTGAAATTTACAGATTACAAACAAATAATCTGCTTTTACTACAAAGTGGGAAAACACTAAGCCGAGAAACGGCAACAGAATATCGCTCTAAAGAATAGGAGCGACACGGTTATCAAAGACAGGTTTATTTCCACCGACCAAAGTGGTGCATGATATGCCAAAACATGCCATGCTAAAGTACCCGTGAAACCAATACGTGACGCTCCCCTTACGGGAGCCACGTAACTTTATTAGTTTCACGATAATTTTCTACACGGAATACCCGTTGGTCTGTAAAAAATTACTGTTCGCCGAAGCGATTTGATAACAGTTGACGTACTCGATATTTTAATACCCGAAAAAACATTCGGGCAATTTATTTTTCAAAACGGAAAAATGGTCTCCAAATATTGATTTTTTTAAAATAGAAAAACGTAGTATTGGCTATATTAATTGGCGATTCAGCAATTGTCAATCGCAAATCAAGAAAAATAGTAAAAAAACAAAAACTTTTGTCTCTGTGTTCCGCAAGGTCAGTCCACACACATTTCGGGAAATGATTTTCAGAAATTTTACTTTTTCGTGTCCCGCAATTTTTCTACAATTTGCCGTACTTGTTCCAGCGGAACGGCGTAAGTTTCGGTGCGTCCGGCGCGAGCGATGTTTATTCCGATAATGTTCCCGTCCAGCGTAACAAGCGGACCGCCGCAGTCGAAGGGACGTAAAACGCTGTCGTGTTGAATGATTTTTGGGAAACCGTCACGGACGCGGCTTATGCCGAGCGGTCCACCTTGATTCATTGCGTTTCGGCGTTCCGCGTATTCTTTTTCCGAACCAATCGTTACTGTCACGTGAAACGACTTGCCTCCTCGTTGAACCGTCAAATTCAACGTTTTACCTTCCTCCGACGCATGAACCGTATCCATAAATTCCGTGTAATTTTCCAACGGTTTATCGTCAATATGCGTAACGACGTCGTTTTGACGCACGCCTGCAACCGCCGCAGGAGAGCGTCCCAAAATTTGTAAAACCCGCGCGCCTTTGACCGAATCATTACTCGCCAACGTTACGCCAAGTGAAAGTATTTCCGACGGAATTGACCGCACCGAAATGCTGACCGCGCCAAGAATCGCAGAATGTGCAGGCGTTTGAGACGTTGGCGATTGTTTCGTTTGTTCGGGATTCGGTATCGGCGTAATAATCAGCGTGCCGATAGGAATGTTCGCGGATGTTTTCGCGGCGGATTCCAAATCTGCTGCCGGAAGCCCTTTTTTCTCGATTTTCAGCAATGTCAAATCGTTTTGTCGATCCGTGCCGACAATGGACGCTGAAACACGTTCTTCACGTCCGGCAACGTTCAACACACATTGGATGTTTTTGCGGTCGGCAATTTCGCTTGCTTTCGTAACGATGAAACCGTCCGCGCTTACAATCAATCCCAACGCATGATCACGGTAAAGAACACGCTGCTCCCGCTGCTGCCGCGCGGAAGAACGGCGTTGATTTCCCTGACTTTGCAACGTTTCCGATTGAACCCGCACCGTCATCGGCAAAATTTCCCGTACCGCGTTTTCCAGTTGCGAATTGAGTTGCGAATCATAACGTCCATTGGAATCGTATTCCCAAACTTCGCCGTTCCGCAACCGGTCGTAATAGTCGTGAAAGACATTGATCGAAACGTGAAACGTCAAATCGGGTTTGTCGTTGATTCCTGAAATCCGGCTATGGATTCCGATCACTTCGCCATTCAGATTGAAGAGCGGTCCGCCGGAATCGCCGACAACGATACTGCAATCGGTATGCACGGTATCCGGTTGCAACTGAATGATTCGCCCGAACCGCAACGGCGGCGGACGATTCGTGATCAGTCCGAGCGGATGTCCGAATGCGAAAACCCAGTCGTTGACAGCAAACGTTTCTTTCTTTGCCATCGGCGAATAAGACCATTTTCCCGTTTCGGTGATTTGTGCCATCGCCGCGTCCGCCGATTGACAAACGCCTAATGTTTTGCCGCGAACACGTCTGCCGTCGGGAAACATGAACTCCACATCAAGTCCCGCTTCACCGGTCACATGTCCCGCCGTCAACACCAACCCGTCTTCAGAAACAACCACGCCGCTTCCAATAACCATACGGTTGACTCGCAACCCGACCACCGATTTCAACGCTTTTTGCGACGTTTGATAAAGTTTTTCCTGAATTTGCGGTAACGAAAGAGACTCCGGCGTCGCGGCAAATCCCAACGAACATGTGAACGTTCCGACAATCAGGAGAAAGAGAATCGTCGTTGTCTTTCTGCGCATCATAATACTATGTATGCGAAAAATCCGGAAATACAGGAAACGAAGCAAACGCAATGATAGGGATAAATAATACATTTGTATTACAGGCGAGTAAAATAAGATAGTTCAACTTGTCAAAATAATTAGTGTTTGTGGATTAAAAAAAGAATAGCCATGATGACAAACGCGACAACAAAAAATTTTTTATCTTTGATAAAAAAACGAATACGTCCCCTTTTTTTCGTTGCGGCAAAATCAATGTGTTAGACTGACATTATCGGCGGTTTTGAAAATGCAACCGTTCAGGAAATCTTAAAAGCTTATTTTTATCATTGAATATTTCATTACGGAACATACTGAACACGCGGACTTTCGCGGAGCGAGTTTTCAATGAAATTCCATGTATCCTATCGTAAAAAGCATTTCGTGAATTTTCACGGAGAAAAATATTTTTGAGATTCGCGTAATCAATCTGGTTTTATCATAACATTTTCGTTATTCTTGGCAAGAATGAATGAAATGAAAATTCTCCCTAGAAACGGAACAAATAAAACAATGAAATATTACAATAGAAATAGATTGTCTTTCAAAAGTTTTATCATTTTGATTTTTATTTTGATTTTTTGTGTACCGGGATGTAAAACCAGCGACAAAGGACAATCAACGATTCCGTTTTTCGGCGGAAATTTTTCGCAATCGCCTTTGCCGCAATCACAAGCGGTATCGGAAATTCCGGCAAGTCTAGCGATTCAGCCGCAACCGCCGATTGCTGTGAATCCGGGAATGGACGCGGGAAGCCCCGCTATTATTTCTCCTTATTCTTCTCAACCTTACGATGCAACGCAATCTCTGTCAACGCTTCCAAGCAATGGGACGTATGCTCCGCCAAATGTGAATCCCGCCGACAATCTGAGCGCAAATCCGTCAAGCGGTATCTCATCGCCTTCGACAATTTATCCAGACCGAGTTACTGTGGCGTATGATGTTCCGCCGGGAACAAATGTTCGCGCGGGCGAACCGGTGGGAACATTGCCCAACGCCTACAGTTCATCTGGCACGGCATCAGCAAACGGAACAACTTACGGCGGAACGTCAGCAGGAACACCGACTTCAAATCCCAACTTGTATCTCCCAACTTCAACGGATAACTCCACTTACGGCTCGCCATCCTCGCCTTATACGTCCCCTTACGGCGGAAATTCCGGTCAGGAAACGTCCGATTACCCGAACAATTCTTCGACGTTCAACGAGACGAAAACACGCAACACGCAACTGGAAAACGGCGATTACACTGCGTTGGACGGCACGGTGTTTCGTGTAATTGACGGAAAAGCATACACATTAGTACAATATCGGGAAAGTGTGCCAATTTTGCCGATTAGTACAGGAGAAACTTACGGTGGAATTTCCACAAGTCCGTCGCCGATTTCGTCGCTGGATACCGCGAAAAGTTCACTTTCTGCCAATCAATGGACAGATGCGTTGGGAAAAATTAATTTGCCGTCTTACGACGCGATAAAACAAACGCAATCTCTTTCCTCGCCGGATGCTCCCCCAAACGTCGTTATGGTCGGCGATTCGCACAAGGTAACAATTTTACCAACAGAATCGGCAACGGAAGCTGTCCCATCTCTCGACGCTTCACAATATGCCGACATTGGAACGACAACTTCGTCCGCGACCACAACCGCTGTTGCGGACAATCAATATAACAGAAATCTGCAATTAGAATCGCAAAACACTGTTTGGTCGCTCATGGTAAGACAAGACAATAATCGTTTACTTTTCGATGTAAACAATGTCGAAAAATTATCACAAGCCAGTACTCCCAAATACTTTGCGTTAAGCGATCCGCTCGTGTTTTACCTCAACCGAACAAATTTCGACACAAATATTAACTCGCCTCAATTTTCGATTGCTCATTCGGATACCGAAAGTCCGCTCTGGAATTGCCCGCCAATGCAAACATCCACGCAATCTGTGCCGATTATTCTTGGGCAATCACCGAACATTTGTTGTCCGATGATGGTTTATGTTCGTGCGTGCAACTTTGAATAGATAGCATAACCGTCACTATTCAGTCGATCAAACCAAATAAATCCACCGACGGACAACGGAATAGTTACCGTCAATTTTACCGGAACATATTATTATTGCCGCCCTTATCCTTATTTATCAACTTTTGCCTTTTTCCCTTAGTAGCCCGAATCGCGCCAACATACGCTCTTAATTCCCTTATTTTTCGTTCCATTTGGTTTGATAACAATCCATGATCTAAAACATAAGGGCATAAGGGCGAGTTTGGGGGCTATGTCGGCTACTAAGGGAAACTTGATAAATTAAGGGCGGCAATAGTAAAATCCTTCGGATAATTATTCAGTTGCCCAGTGCGGATTTATTTGGTTTGGGCAACTGAATATACCTTCCGCGGTAAGAAATCGCCATTATATTCGTTACTGATATTATTACAGATGAAATAAAAGTGCAATTCCCTGCCTGTGAGAAGTAACGGATAACTAAAAACCGACAACAAAAAATTGCCAACTCTCCTCGGTTGACATCAATAAGTAAAATTGGATAATAAAACTTTCCGTCTTAAAAGTTTTATTGTAACTATTCAGTTGCCTAACCCAAATACATCCACGCTGGGTAACAATATTAATGGTGACGTCTCCATTGACTGATTATCCGAAAGATTTTATTATTGCCGCCCTTATTTATAAAATTCCATTAGTAACCCGAATTGCACCACCAATATGCGCCTCCTTATTCCCTTATTTTTCGTTCCATTGTTTTGATAAAAATCCACGATCTAAAAAATAAGGGCATAAGGAACGCCATTTTGGAGCTTTGTTGGCTGTTAAGGGAAACTTGATAAATAAGGGCTGAAATAATAAAGCATTTCGGGTACTGATAATGATGCAGTTGTCCGGTAACGGATTTATATGGTTTGAGCGACTGAATAGTTACGTTTTATTTGAGTGCGAATCTCTTTACGCTTACAAAATTATGTCAAATATGTTTCCGCGCACGATGTTTCAGAAAATTTGGGACGACCATGTTGTCCGCGTTGATCCGGCAGGCGATACGCTTATTTATATTGACCTGCAACTTTGTCATGAAGTGACAAGTCCGCAAGCGTTTGAGGGATTGCGGCTCGCAGGAAGAACGTTACGTCATAAAAATCGGGTCGTCGGCGTACAGGATCACGACGTGCCGACAACCAACCGTTCCAAACCGATCGCCGATCCAATCGCCAAACAGCAAATTGAAACATTGCGGCAAAATGCAAAAGATTTCGGTTTCAAGCTTTATGACATTAATGATCCCGATCAAGGCGTTATTCATGTTGTCGGACCGGAACAAGGTTACACTCAACCGGGAATGACCATCGTTTGCGGCGATAGTCATACGGCGACGCACGGAGCGTTTGGGGCTTTGGCGTTTGGAATCGGAACAAGCGAAGTGGAACATGTCTTTGCGACGCAAACGCTTCGGCAAAAACCGCCGAAAACGTTCCGTATCACTGTCAACGGACAACTCCAGTCCGGCGTGTCGGCGAAAGATTTGATTTTGTTTATCATTGGGAAAATCACCACTCAGGGCGGCACGGGATTTTGTATCGAATATGCCGGCGAAGCGATTCGCGCGTTGACGATGGAAGAGCGCATGACGATTTGTAATATGACTATCGAAGCCGGAGCGCGTTCCGGCATGGTCGCTCCCGACGAAATAACATTCGCGTATTTGAAAGGTCGAAACCACGCTCCGCAAGGTGCGGATTGGGAGACCGCCGTTGCCCGTTGGAAAACATTGACCACTGATCCCGACGCAAAATTTGACCGTGAAATGACAATTGACGCGGCGGAAATTGAGCCGCAAGTAACATGGGGAACGAATCCCGGACAAGTGATCGGAATCAGCGCGACCATTCCGCACACAAGCGATTACGACGATCCTATTGCCCGAAAGAATGTCGAATCGGCATTAAAATATATGGACGTCGAATCCGGCGGTTCGATAACAAATTTTAATGTGGATTACGTTTTTATCGGTTCATGCACGAACGGGCGGATTGAAGATTTGCGTGTGGCGGCGGAAATTGTCAAAATCGCTCTTGCCAAAGGGAAGAAAGTGCAGACGTCGGCGCTGGCTCTTGTCGTGCCGGGAAGCGGAATGGTTAAACGTCAGGCGGAAGCGGAAGGACTGGACAAAATCTTCACGGAAGCCGGCTTTCAATGGCGCGAACCCGGATGCAGCATGTGTTTGGCGATGAATCCCGACCGCGTGCCGGAAGGAAAGCGTTGTGCCGGAACGAGTAACCGCAATTTTGAAGGGCGCATGGGAAAAGGCGCTCGGACGCATCTTGTTTCTCCCGCAATGGCTGCCGCCGCCGCAATTGCCGGACATTTTACGGACGTTAGAAATTGGGAACAAGAGTAACCCTTGAAGCAATGTAGATTAAAGGAAGAACAGCAAATGAAAGATCGATTTCAAATACGGCGGGACAAATTACGTTCCATTCTTAAAAAAGACGGCGTGAACGCGATGATCGTGACGAATTTTATTAACGTTACGTATCTGACCGGATTTACAGGCGACGACAGTTACTTGATTGTCGCGCAAGAAGGGGATACTCTTATCAGCGATTTCCGTTACGGCGAACAAATCGAAAAGGAATGTTCGGGCTTAACGGCGTATATCCGTCCTATCGAAGAGTCTATGCCGAAAGCGGCGTTCAAACTTCTCAAATCCGTTACGCCGAAACGTCTTGGCGTGGAAGAAAATTCGATGACTCTTGCGCTTCGGGATAATTTTGCCGCCGTGCTGGACGATTGGGACTTGATCGGCTTGAAATCGCCGGTCGAACGGTTGCGGATGGTGAAAGATAAGTCGGAAATTGATCTGGTGCGGAAAGCGGGAACGATTGCGGCACGGGCGTTTGAGTGCGTTAAAGCCGGTCTCCGCGCCGAGCAGACCGAAATCGAACTGAAAAACCAACTGGAATACGCGATGAAACAATTCGGCGCGGAAAACGTGAGTTTTAGTTCGATTATCGCTGTCGGCGAGTGGGCATCGCTTTGCCACGCCGTGCCGGGCGACCGCCGCGTTCATCAAGGCGAGCTACTCCTGATCGATTGGGGAGCAACTTACAAAGGTTATATGAGCGACAACACACGCACGTTAGTTACAACGCCGAAACCGTCGTCAAAACTTCGGAAATTGTATGAAATTGTTCTTCAAGCCCACCGTGAATCGGCGGCGGCTATCGCACCCGGTAAACGCTGCCGCGATATCGACGCAGTCGCCCGCTCCATTATCACGGACGCCGGTTACGGAAAATTTTTCGGACATGGTTTAGGGCATGCTCTTGGGCTGGAGATTCACGAAAACCCGCGATTCAATACAGTTACGGAAACAATCCTTGAGCCGGGCATGATTCTTACGATAGAGCCGGGAATTTATCTGCCGGGCTGGGGCGGTATCCGTATTGAGGACGATTACCTCGTCACAAAAACCGGCGCGGAAAACCTTACGCCGCGTCTCCCGATTGATTTTGACGCAATGATGGCGGATGTGGAATGATTACATTTTTCTTATTTTTTACTTTCTATGTTGACATTAATTGATTATGGCGCAGGAAATTTGACGAGCGTCCGACTGGCGTTGGAATCGCTTGGTTGCGAGGCGGTGATTACGTCCGATTCGCAGGTTATTCAAAAGGCGACGCGGGTGATTTTTCCCGGCGTCGGTGCGGCGGCGGCGGCGATGCAAAATCTTCAGCAACGCGGCTTGATTCCCGTTTTACACGAAGTGTTAGAACGCGGCACACCGTTTTTCGGAATTTGTCTCGGTACGCAAATTCTATTCGATTTTTCGGAAGAAGACGGTGGAACCAATGTTTTGGGGCTTCTTCCCGGTACGGTACAATTGTTCCGCCCGTCCGATCCCCGCTACAAAGTCCCTCAAATGGGCTGGAACAGCATGAAACAGGTGTGCCGCCATCCGGTCTTGAGCGGCGTTCCCGATTTGAGCGATTTTTATTTTGTTCATAGTTACTATCCCGCTCCCAACGATCCGGCAGACGTCGTTGGCGTCACCGATTTTGGCGGCACGACGTTTGCGTCGATGGTCGGACGCAAAAATCTTGTGGCAACGCAATTTCACATCGAAAAATCGGGCGAAGTCGGCTTGCAAATTCTCAAAAATTTCACAACCTGGAATGGACGTTACGACAACAACGATTCCGCCAAACTCTTTCCGGTCAAGCGGCGTATTATTCCGTGTCTTGACGTGATTGACCGCCGCGTGACGAAAGGAGTAAAATTTCAAAATAATATTGACCTCGGCGATCCGGTCGAATTAGCAAAAAAATACTATGACGACGGTGCGGACGAATTAGTCGTTTACGACATCACCGCGTCGGCGCAACGGCGAAAAATTGATGTCGGCATGATTCGGGACGTTGCCAAAGCGATTCACATTCCGTTTGCAGTCGGCGGCGGAATCGCGACGCTCGACGATATGAACGATGTTCTCGACGCCGGCGCGGAGAAAGTGTCGATCAATTCGCTTGCCGTTGCCAATCCCGACGTCATCGCTGAAGGAAGCCGCGCGTTTGGTCGTCAATGTATCGTTTTAGGTATGGATCCGATTTCCAATCCCAACAAAGAGCGGTTTCCAAGCGGTTTCGAGGTGACGGTGCGCGGTTTCCGTGAACGAACCGGCATCGACGCGCTCGAATGGGCAAAACGTTGCGAACAACTCGGCGTCGGCGAAATTGTCGTCAATTCGGTGGACAGAGACGGAACACGCAACGGCTTTGAACTTGACATTACCGGACAAATCGCCCGCGAAACGCAAATTCCGGTCGTCGCGTCCGGCGGAGCAGGCAACGCCGCGCATTTGAGCGAAGTGTTCCTTAAAACAGAAGTCAGCGCGGCAATTGTCGCGGGAATTTTACATTCCGGTCTTTATACCATCAATGACTTGAAACAACAAATCATGTCGTCCGGCGTTGCGTTACGCAATACGGCGATTGAGAAATAAAAACAACGCAAAACGCTTACAGGAAAAAAACTCTGCCGCAAATTGAAATGTATGGATTTCTTGATCAAGAATAAATGTTCGCACCGATTTAGAGTGTGGTCATTTCTATTCCGCTTCGCGGCAATGGCAATGATGTACTTCAACAATAACATGTTTCAAGTCGTGGTATTCGGCGAGCAGTTCGCGGTAGTGTTCCGGATCGTTGGGGCGGTCACTGACTAACGCGACAACTGCCGCTAATTCGTTTTCACCGATTCGCCAGATGTGAAGATCAATCACTTCGTTGTCCGCGTCGCTCTCAATGACTTTGCGGATTTCTTCAATGATTTGCGGTTCTACGTCGCCATCAAGCAAAACGCGGCTTGCTCGTCGAATCAAACCGTAAGACCAAAGCAAAATCATCACGCCGCCAAGAAGTCCGGCAAGAGCGTCGAACTGTAAAAGCCCGCAATATTTTCCGACCAGCAACGCACCGATTGCCAACACCGACGTTAATGCGTCCGCCAAAACATGCAAAAACGCCGCACGAAGATTTTGGTCGGTATGCGAATCCGTGCGATGTTCTTGTTCGTGACGATATTGCTTTTCTTCGTGATGCTCGTGGTGATTTTTGTGTGCGTTCTTGTGATTATGATGGTGGTGATTGTGTGTTCCGCCGAGAATCGCCGCACAGATCAGATTGACAATCAATCCCAGCGCCGCCACGAAAATTGCAGTATCAAAATGAATGTTTTGCGGATACAAAAATCGGTGGATTGATTCGTAGAAAATCAAAATGCCTGTCACGCCGAGAATAATTGCACTGGCGAAAGCGGCAAGAACACCGACTTTTCCAGTTCCGAAAGTATAACGAGGATCGTTTTGATGCGTTCTCGCATAATAGTACGCGAACATTGCAATTCCAAGTGCGCCGGCGTGAGTTCCCATGTGCCAACCGTCGGACAGCAACGCCATTGATCCGGTGAGAAATCCCGCGACAATTTCGACAACCATCGTTACAAGCGTTACGACAACAACAAGAAATGTACGATGTTCATTTTCTTTATGAACAGCAGCGTTGCCGTACACATGGTCAAATTGCGGAACGAAATGTTGATGACGTGCCATACTTGGTACTTCTAAAATTCTGATTATTTCGTTTTTGGAGGACAATATTGGAAAACGCAATAGAAAACGATGGCGTCAGTTTCCCAAGCCAAGGAAATCCGCACTGAGCAATTGAATAGTATAAAGTTCCTCAATTTCCTTTGATATGAAGATGTCAAATTTTAGGTATTTTACGTTAAAAAATGTCAAGTGAAATTGCGTGACTTTGCATTACAGTCAATTTCGCCGGAAAATATTACTATTACCGCCCTTACTTATAAAATTCCCTTAGTAGTCAACAGAATCCCCGATATGTGTGTCCTTATTCCCTTATTTTTCGTTTCCTTTTGATAACAATCCATTCTCTAAAACATAAGGGCGCATAATTGGGCGCAATTCGGGCTACTAAGGGAGCTTGATAAATAAGGGCTGCAATCGTAAAGCCGTTCGGATAACGATGCAATTGCCGAAGCCCAATAAATCCGCACAGGGCAATTGAATAGTTACAAAATATTATTGTTTGGTAAAAGCGATCATCTTTCATTCTTTGAGAAAACGAGACAATTTTTCATAAAACTGCGTCGGATGGATTTGTGCGAGTTGTTCCGCCGCTTTTTTTGCGCGAGCATGATCGTCTGCCATCAACGCTTCAAAACAACGCCGTTGCAGTGAATACGCTTCATTAGCAAGCTGCCGAAGGATTCGAATATCCGTGCGGCAACGTCGGCATTCATTTTGCCATGCTTGCTCCGCACCGCAAACCGGACATCGGCATTCCAATTGATTGAAATTTTCTTGTGGTTGCTCGTTCATACGGAATCCTCTAAATAATACAACAGATCTTCTAATTCGGAAGCGTATGACGCTGCATCGTCACGTTTGTCTTTTTGAATCGCATCCGTAATTTTTTTCATAAGTTTTCCGATTTCGATTGCGTCTTTTTCAGAAACTTTTGGGCTAACGACAACCGCTTTGCGGAAGATCGCAACTTCATTCGCGTAAGTTGTCTCCCAACCTTCGGGCGGACGGCCGCCGTCAAAGTTTTCTATCTCGCTCAATGCCACTTCATCATCATCTTCTTCTTCCTCTTCTAAAATTGGTCCGAATTCTTGATTGGCAAAAAATTGATTCAAATGTTCTTTAAATCCGACATGTTCATTTGTCTGAACATTAATAAGAGCGTTTTTCACTGTAATCGCGTTTTTTAAGCCCGTGATCTTTTCCATCGCGGAAACATGCAACATTCCGCTAATATCTAAATCAAAGCGGCAAATAATTTCATTGCCTTCGGGGACTTTCGACAATCCGGTAAGAGAAAAATTACCGATCATGGCATTATGCCGCGTATCGTCGTTTTCTCCTTGAAACACTTCAACTTCAACTCTTTCCTGATTGTCGCAAGACGTCATATAAACTTCTGAACGCGAACAAGGAATCGGAGTATTTCGTTTGATAAGCGGAGAAAACAGATAGTAATCGTGCGTCTCCTTATCAATCGTGCGGACTCCGAGCGTGTGCGGCGTAATATCAATAAGAACGCGACCAACATTTGCGCCTGAAATCAAACCGCCCTGCGCGGCAGCTCCCATCGTTACGCAAAGATCAGGATCAATCTCTCCGTGCAGCGCCGTATTCATTCGTTTTTCAAGCAACTGATGAACAAGCGGCGTCCGCGACGCTCCGCCAACAAGAATGATTTCATCAATGTCCGAAGGATGAAGCTTTGCGTCACGCAACGCATCATTCAGACAAATAATTGTTTTTTCAAGCAACGGAAGAATCATTTCTTCATAATGTTCACGGCTGATTTCCATATCCAGATGCAAAGGATTTCCATTTTTATCCGCAATAAATTCTTCTTTGATTGAAGCGTAAGGTTCCGTTGAAAGTTGTTTTTTTACGTTCTCGACTGCTTGCAAAACACGATTGGCGGCAACAGGTATTTCTCGAAGATCAATTTTATTTTTCTTTTTAAATCCATCGCAGACATAATCGAACAAACGTTGATCGAAATCATCGCCGCCAAGATGCGTATCGCCGTGAGACGCAAGAACTTCAATCACATCGTTTTCGACCCGAAGAATCGAAACGTCAAAAGTTCCGCCGCCGAGATCGTAAACCAACAGCGTTTCGCTTTTTTCGCGATCCGCTCCGTAAACAAGCGATGCGGCAGTTGGCTCGTTGATAATTCGTACCACTTCCAAGCCGGCAAGTTCGCCCGCGAGTCGCGTTGCCGCGCGTTGATTGTCGTTGAAAAATGCCGGAACTGTAATGACCGCTTTGGTGATTTGTTGCGACAAGTATTCTTCAGCGTAAGAGCGAAGCGTGCGGAGAATCATTGCGGAAATTTCCGGCGGCGTATATTCACGGTCGCCGAGTTTCACTTTAATATCCTCGCCCATGCGACGCTTAATGGATTTAATTGTTCTTTCAGGATAAAGAACCGCCTGGTTTTTTGCCGGATGTCCAACAAGCAAGTTGCCTGCAGGATCAATTCCCACAACCGAAGGTAGGATTTTTCGTCCGTCTTTTTCGATGACGATAATATTATTATCGCGGATAATCGAGACTTCACTGTTTGTTGTCCCGAGATCAATTCCAAGTATTGTTTCCATGTGAGTCATAAATTTTGTTGTAGTGACAATTTTAGTTTTAAATTAATGAACGCTTTTAACCTTTTACCGCAGCGCGAACATCGGCAAAACGAAACACTTGTCCTTGCCAGATGTAACCAAATCGTAAAACATCGACAACGCATCCTGCTGGAATCGCTTCTGTTTCCACGACGGCGATGACTTGCATCGTTTCAGGATCAACAGACTGACCAATCGGATTGATTCGCTCAAGAGTATGTTTTTTCAGCACGTTGTCCATCCGTTGAATCAATATGGCAAATCCTTGTCGAAATGCATTGAGAATTTGAAAAATTTCATTGGTTTGTTCATCCATAATATAATCGACAAAACGTCGTATCGTTTTACGTTTTCGGTATCGTCCCCACCACGATAACTGGCGACAATATTCTTCGGTCAGCGTTTCAATATGATCGTGAATAAATGCGTTGATCCGTATCTGTAATGAATCCCAAGCGGCGGATGTTCGTTGTAGGGATTCGTCAATTTCCATAATACTCGACAAAAACGGCTTTGCGTTTTGCGACTCTTTCTCCGATTGTTCCCGACGCGAACGATTAAGAGCGTCTGTCGCCTTTATTGTTTCATTGAGACTCTGTTGAATGAGTTCCTGTAACTGTCGCCCAGATTTTGTATAAAGTTTTAATTCTTGTCGTTGAGCAATGAGAGCTTCGTATAGCTGATATAGCCCAATTTTCGGCCCTGTTTCATCATACGAAGTTTCCGTTTCACTTTCCAGCAAAGAAAGCCAATCGTGAAATTGCTGCAAAAGTTGGTAATGTTGTTCGGAAATTTCCGGCACATCTTCGTCGGAATCCTGTTCGTTATCGTCGTCTTCTTCCTCTTCATATTCTTCTTCGTCGTCTGTGTTATTTTCATTCAACCCGTTTTCTTCTTCGGTATCGCTTTCAGTGTCGAAATCCTGTTCGCTATCGTCGTCTTCATTCTCTTCTTCGTCGTCTGTGTTATCTTCACTAAACCCGTTTTCTTCTTCGATATCGCTTTCAGTGTAGCGATTGTTATCATTGTTATCAATACTTGATTCAATGTCAAATTTTTCTTCTTCAATTTCTTCATTTTTTTCTTCCGTACCGCCAATTTCTTCTTCCGCTTCCATGTCATCAGCTACCGGAATAACTTCTTGTTCCGGTTCAGTAATATCTTGCTCAAAATCAGACTCCAGTTCATCTACTTCGCTTGATTGTTGTGCTTGCGTGATTTCTTGTTCCGATTCGTGAACATTGTTAGCCGTTTGTGTCAACTGGTGTTTTTGTTCCATTACTGCTGTTTCTGTATTTAATCTTTGGAAAACGTCAATAATCTGTCCAATATCTTCTTTTTGAAAAATATCAATGATTTGTCCGATATTTTTATCTTGAAAAATATCAATAGTATGTCCGATTTCATGTTCCTGAAAAATATCAATGATTTGTCCAAGAGAATGCTTTTGAAAAATATCAAAAATTTGTCCGATATTTTCCGATTGAAAAATATGAAACACTTGCAAGAGGTCTTGTTCGCTAAAAAGATAGTATTTTTTGCGATTGTTGTCGTTCGACATTTACGTTTCTCCCATTTTCAATAACAAGGTTGTCGGCAAACGTTCACTTCTGACGTCTTCAATAACGCTCTGGATAACGCGTTCAAAAGAATCGTCTAAATCAACTTGAAATAATTCTTCGCTAATGTTTTTCAGCAAGTTTTTTAATTTTTCGTAAGCGTTGTGAATGATGGAAAACTTCTCAGGGTTAGATTCCGGAGAATATTGCCGAACCAATTCGAGATACCGGCTTCGTAATTCTTTTTCCGTGCAATGTGGCGTTAGTCCTAATGTTTGATAGTATTGAATAAACATCGTTACTGCTTCTTCTTTATATTAAAAGATTGACTTATGTTATTATTCATCCCGTTAGTCTTTTTTTATTTTGAACGAGTTGGATTTGCGTCGATAAAACGCGTCAATAGTATTTGATCAGGAATAGATAGACTATGAATTTTTTTTGCAACCAAGTCGTCGATGTCGCGTGGCGGTATATTTTTGAGAGTAACTTCTTCCAGACATTCAATAAAAATTTTTCTAAGCATTGGAGGAAGTACCTTCGGTATGAGTTCTTCTAACATCGATTTTAACATCGGAGTTATACAACCATGTTTTTTTATATCCAATTTCCAGTCACTAGGAAAGGATGTAAACATGTCCGCAAAAAGAGAAGGACGTTTGTTATCCTTGTCTTCGGCGTTCCAATCATCATCGTCCTCGTCGTCTTCATCCCAATCGTCATAATCGTCCTCATACCCGTCGTCATAATCATAATCGTCAAAAGCAAATTTATTGGGCATTTCCAGTTCTTTGATCCTTTGTTCCGCAATTTGTATCAGCAAAGCCGCTTCAGGAACATCTTGGGATGACGCGAAATTTTTCATAAATTTATGATAGCTGTCCAAAATCTGCCGTCTTCTATAAGATAAAACACGGGGATTACCCATCCACTCCGCTTCTATCAAGAAAAACGTAAAGGGCAAAGAATTGGGATGTTGCTTGATTCCTTTCCGCACAAGCTCTTTGAAGGTTTTCTGATATTTTGCCTCTTGTTTTTGAACTGCCAACATCCAGAGCAATTGACAGGCACAATATAAATCTCTTTCGCTATTCCATTTGACTTGTCCGGCACGACTGACAAAATCGCAAGCGTCATTGGTAATTTTTTGAATTTTGGGATGTTGAATTTCCTGTGAAACCGTATACGCTACCAAATCACCGAGCATTCCCGCTGTATTACCATTGCATCGACCGGAGATCCCTTTTGACCAATCTGCTTCCAACGATTGAAGGTTTTTGTCCGGCACGCCGCATTTCCATCCTTCAACAAGAATCGCAAACATTAACGGTAACGGTTTTTCCATTCCGATTTTTTTGGTGAGTCGAACGTAATCATTAAAAGAAACGTTCTTGTTTTGCAACAGATCGTAAACATACGCAAAAACCAAAGTAAGGACATCAAAGCGGTAAAGAAATGTATGCAATATGATGGGATTTTTTTGTAATTTCTGCAAACATTGTTCCGCTTTGGTGAAATCTTTTTCTTTTAACGATTTTCGGATTTGAGTAAAAAGAAGATTATATTTTTTTATGACTGTCAACACGGCAAGCGGATTTAACGCTTCTAGCTTCTCAAAATAAGTTTGTGCCGTTTCTGGTTCGTTGTTGTGAATATAAAAACCGAATAAATACTCAACAGCGTCGGCACAATCAGGAATATGTTCCAGTATTCGTTTATTGACGTCAGCGATTGGTGAAAAATAGGGTCCCCTCTTTTCTTTAGGATTTTTCAGCAAAATTATCGCGATGGACATTTGGTATGGATGCAAATAAGTTGGATCGGCTGCAATTGCTTTTTCAATCAACTCTTGACTTTTTTCTAACAATGGAGTGAATTTTCCACTTTTGGGGATTGTATAATCTGTTAGATAATTCATGGCAATGTGGTGATAAGCTATTGATTTGATTCTCGCCTTGATTTGAGGCGAAGACGATTCGATAAGATTAACGTCGTCATCGGCGTATTTACGTATGTAATCTTCCGTATCCTTCAACCAACGGGGAGCATAATCCTTGTCGTAATGCATCGTAAACAGAGCGTAAGCAAGATTACCTCGCGGGTCAAACGGCAAAGGCAAATTGCATTCGACAAATTGACGAAAAACATCGGGCGGAGCATCACTAATTAACAAACAACGAACAATCCAAAGAACTCGCTCATACAAAGCCGGTTCTGTTTTTTGAAATTGATTTCGAAATGCTTGAAAACGTCCGACTAATTCTTTAAATTTCCCTTGTTGAGCGTATTGCTCCAACGTTTTAAGCGTTTCGATCAGATTGATTTTTAATGAAAGGGGGTCGGAAGATGTTTTATTACGGAAAAAATTAAAAAAGGAATGAAAAAGATTTTGCGGCGACGCCGTTTGTTTTTGGAGCAGACTTTTGCGCAATTGTTCAGCGATTCGATAAGGCGGACGTTCCGACGAAAGACGTTTCCAGCTTTCTTCAGATTTCGCGTCGTTATTGCGGTAATAATCGACTAATCCCCGCATGAAAATACGCCACTCTGCCAACGGAGAATGATAAGCAATCGGACGCAACAGCGCAAGCGCATCATCATCGGCTTGAGCTTCGATTTTTTGAAATGCGTCTTGAACAAGTTTTGCTTCGGCGAGCGTTTCGGGAAGTAATTCAGGGCTTTTTTCTCCTTTAACAAGAAAAAGATCGACCAACTCGTTTTGAATTTCCGGCGCGCTAATATCGAGGCGGAAATGTTTCGGTAAGAGAGAATTTAATCCCAAAGAACGAAAAACTGGCGGAAATTCATTTTGAATCTCCTGCGGAATTGTTGAAAAATTAAGAAGTTCGCGAATATTGTTTTTTGCCTCTTCGCGTTGATTTCGTTGTACCTGACTTTTAATCCAATTCCACAGCGTTGAAATAAGAATTTGTTCCAATTCAGGCAGATGTGACGTCTTCGCAAGAAAGCGAGCTTCCTTGTATGCTTGTTTCCAATCACTGCGGCGAATTAGACTTTGGATTTTTTGAAAACGAGGATTTTGTTTATCGGACATCGTATTTTTTATCAGTAAATTCCCCTAAGCCAAAACATAACATATAATTTAACATTGATAATGCTGTTGTCAATTCCACATAACAAAGCATAGAATCCGATTTTTCGTAACTATTCAGTAGAATGTAAGGGAATTTCTAAAAACCTCTCCCACATACTCGTAAGCCCTTATTTTTCAACGGTCACATTTGTTGAAAATGCGGTTTTTAGAAATTCCCGTAAGTAATTTGGAATCACTTCGATATAATGATAAGTATTTCGTATTTTTCAACCTCATTTTTACCTCATTTTCTTAACAAAACAACCTCAGTAGCCCAATGAATCCTCCCCAAAACCAACCTCATTGCCTCATCCAAAAAGAAACAATGAGGTAATGAGGTTGATTTTTAGAAAACCGTTTTGCTACTGAGGTTGTTTTGTTAAGAAAATTTAGGTAAAAATGAGGTTTGCGACACAAACAGCCGGCTCGTTTCGTAGTAAAAATGCTTAAAACCAATTGAATAGTTACGATTTTTCTATAAAAGTCGCCTTCTCATCGCCTCATTTTAAGATCTTTTTAATAACCTTTATAATCACGAATGCACGAAATTTTACTACGAACAGTTTAGAATAGAAATCGTTCTATGTGAATTCTTGTAAATACTGATGATTTCGATTTTTAAGACAGTGCTGATCATTCATCACGTCGCCAAAGTCCCTTTTGTCTCTAATATCCCTAATATCCCTTTTTGATGAAAGACGAATTTTAAAGGGTGAGGAGTAGACTTTTTATTAGAGTGCGTAACACGAGTTAATTTACCGATAATTTTGATAAAATACTTTAAATAAGGCACTATTTGTTTATTGTATTTGATTATCAAAGAGTTTTTTTTACTGGAATTTAATTTTTTTCCAAAAAAGTAATTTTTGGGGGCTACCCCCCATTTTGAAAATGAAGTAACATGATAAAATATATGGAAATTACGTATTCGTAATTCACGTTGATAAGATTTTTATTTTATCGGTGTTGAAAAATTCAATGTTTCTGCCTGCAAGGGTAAATCAAAAAAGAAATAGGGAGCTGAAAATGAAAAAGTTTCAAAAAAGTGCGTATCTGTTGGGTTTGGCTGTTGCTGCTGGAGTGTTTGCCATGCAGGGACCGCAGAAAGGAACTGTTGATATCCACGGTGCTGCACCTTGTCAAAGTTATATAGAAGAAACAGTTTGTCCTGCCAAGGCAGGTAAGACATGCAATAAAAATTTCGACGAAAACAAAACAAATAATACTGCGACATTCGCGAAGAATGCAATTGGCGTAAGCACAAACGAAGAACTGAAAAAATGTGATACAGACGCTGTTAATTGTACACCATCATCAGGGTTATTGATTCATTCAGACAAATGTGGTGAATAGTAATAATGAAAAGAATAAGTAACCACGATCATTACAGTGTGGTTACTTATCTCATATAA
>JAIRYX010000395.1 GCA_031267635.1 Planctomycetaceae bacterium | reverse complement strand
TGACCGCCGGAGTTTTGGGACTTGGGAATCAAGTTTTTCATGGTCGGCAGACATTGACGCTCGGCGACGAACCGGCACAACCGCCGGTCAAACCGATTCCAACTTACGGCGACGCTCGTGCGGATTATCTGACTGCGTATATTTACGACTCGCAAAAATCGGCGGCTTGGATACGTTGGAAAAATTCGGCATTAACTTGCTACCGTGCTGAAGCGTTGCAAAAATATCCGTATTTTTACCCGCTCAATTCGCTGAAATCGGGATTGTCTTTGACTTCGGAAACCGGTCAGCCGTGGCCTCATCATCGAAGCGTGTTTTTCGGCGCGGATAAAGTCAACGGACGCAATTATTGGCAGAATAATCCCGACAAAGACCGCATTGCCTCGAAAAAATTAGAACTCGGCGAAGTTACCGCGAAATCGGCGGAACTGCTCAACGAATGTGCGTGGACGCCGGCGGAAGGCGACCCGATTCTTGCCGATAAACGCCGCTTTTTGCTAACGGTTATTGACGAAGAAACTTATACGCTGGATTGCTATTTTGAATTGACGGCATTGACCGAAGTAACCATTAAACCGTCAAATCACGGTCTTTTCGGCGTGCGGACGACCGAGGACATTGCGGTGGATGGCGGCGGCATGCTTGTCAATAGCGAAGGCCAGGAACGTTATGAAAACACGCACGGCAAACCGGCAAAATGGATGGCGTCTTACGGCAAACGTTACGGACGTGACGACGGATTGATCGAAGGTTTAGCGATTATCGCTCCGCCATTTGAACGCGAACCGTTCAAGCAAGGATTTTGGTTCACACGAAACTACGGTAACTTTTCGCCAATGCCGTTGAACTTTATGAAATCAGATCTCGTGTTACCGAAAGGCGATGTTCTCAAACTGGCATATCGAATTGTTGCGTTTACCGGTGATTTGAACAAAGATTTCCTCAATAAACAGTGGGAAAAATTTGTTGAAATTTCTGAAGGCAAACGATCATAAAAACCGCTCAAATTTCGTAACTATTTGTTTTTTGAGGGTTTTTTAACGTGTTTCGCGTTTTTACAATCCGTTCCGTAAATGGTTACGAATTTTGGGGGCTATTCATTCAATTGACGCCTTAAAGGGCAATGTCGTTCGACCATTAACCTCAATTTCTATTTAACTTTTAAAACAAAACGTAACTATTCAGTCGCTCAACCCAAATAAATCCGTACAGGACAACGGAATAGTTACCGTCAATTTTACCGGAACATATTATTGCCGCCCTTATTTGTCAACTTTTCCTTTTTTCCCTTAGTAGCCCGAATCGCGCTAACATGCGCCCTTATTCCCTTATTTTTCGTTCCATTTGGTTTGATAACAATCCCTGACCTAAAACATAAGGGCGCGTTTGAGGGTGTTGTTGGCTACTAAGGAAAACTTGATAAATAAGGGCGGCAATGGTAAAATCTTTCGGATAATTATTCAGATGCCCAGTGCGGATTTATTGGGTTTGAGCGGCTGAATAGTTACGATAAGCGTTTAAAGACGTTTTTTCAGCGTTGCATTTTACTCTTTCAATCGGGAACGTTCCGCGCGGAAAATAAGTTCAACATCCCAACCCTCGCGTTCAATCCGCATATTGATATAACGAAGAAAATGAAAGACCACCAGAAACATCATGATCGTCCAACAAACGACCGGCGTGACGACCGCACAATATAAATTCGGATAAACAGAATACGAACCGACACAAAGATAAAGCAAGTATCCCGTTATGAGAATCAACGCAGGTATAAGAACAACGCCAAATAAAAACAACGGCGTAAATATCACAAATTGTTCTCCAAAACGGTTGCGATGAAAATTCTGTAGCCGTCGGAATGTTGTCACACGATCTTTTTTATGTCGAAAGAGCGGAGCGCGTTCCAGAACCACGATTTCCGGTAAGTTATCATAAAGGAGAATTAGCGGTAGCAGAAAAAACGTATACAATATCAGCTGCGGAAGTGCTTCCAGCCACATGATAAAAACTTCTGCTTTTCTCGGGCGAATATCAGACATAAACATTCGTTTCCCAAGATAAACAATCAGCAACGACGATACAAACGGCGTTTGAATCGGAATAAAAAAAATCAGCAAAAGAACATAAGCGATGTAATAAGCGTCTTCTTCACTGTCGAGCAACAGCCAATTCTCAATAAAATGCGAAACCAAAACATGATCCAGTAATGCCAACGGTACGAGAAAAATGCTGAACCAAAATAAAATGCTCAGTCCTTCCGTGCGGAATACCGCCAGTGTCAAATCGAATAATTCACCGACTGACCGTTTTCTAATTGTAACAGAATGTTTGTCCAGTTGTGTGTCGTTCATAATTTATCAAAACAAGAAAAAGGAAAGCTACTGTAAATAACACTTGTCTAGTATAACCGTAAATTTAGAAATTGCAAATTTAGTTACTATAAATTTATGCGAGGTGTTAGGTTTCAGATTTCCCTGCCATAAAAAGTGGAATAACAAAATTGGTCAATTATAGAGCGTACCGTTCACGGCGGTTTTCGGCAATTGGTGGGCGGCGTTTTCGTAGAAAATGGAGAGGATCAAAGAATCGACTAATAATGGTTTATGCTTCTCACACTTTAAAATTCGGTTTTCATTAAAGAGGTATTAAGGACAAGAGGGACTTTGAGTCAACGCTTTCAAGGTGTCTTTATTAGACCTTTTCTCTAACCCTATCAATAGACCGAACACTATTCAAAAAACAGTTATTTTGTATTCACCTGTTTTGCCTAAACAACCTGATATGAAGTTAGAGAAAAGGTCTATTT
>JAIRYX010000358.1 GCA_031267635.1 Planctomycetaceae bacterium | reverse complement strand
GTTCTTTTTCTAGTGTGACAATAGCATTTGTCATATCATCAATCGCTTTTTCATAATTTCCAAAATGTGTGTTAAGTAGAGAAAAAAAATACATAAACATAGGATCATCTTTTTTTTTCTCGTAATACTGTTCCATTAAATGATGAACTTCGTCTTGATGATCAAAGTGAAGATGAATACAACACAAAAACACAAAATATGCGATATCCTCGCTATAATCTGCTGTATATTGACATTTCGTATAATTCTCAAAGGCATTTTGGACTTGTTCATAATTTTGATCTTGAATCGCTTGTATAAGTGTTTGTACAAGTGTTTGATACAATTTAGCATCATCAGATTTTTCATCTGCAACAAGCATTGTAGGAATGCTCAATAAAATAACAAAGAAAAACAAAAAATTTCTTAACATTTTAAATCTTTTTACTAATGGGAACTTCTAAAATATATTTCAATGTCACTAAAATTTAAACTATCTCGCCAGTAAAAAAACGGTGAGACAGTTAATTTTATTGTTTAATAAAATTTAATGGGTTGAATGGTTGTACATTACCAGCTCCCGCCAATACCACCACCAATACCTGTGACGCCATTACCATTTCCATGAATTTCTCCGTTAATGTAGAATTTGTCATTACCATAGTGAATGGGAGATTTCCACTGAGGAATATTTTTGTCGGTGGGTATACGAACCTCTGGTCTCCACTGAAGTTTACCATCTAGAATTTTGGGTTCAATTAGAAATTGTAGTCCATATTCCGGTCTATTCGCACCAAAGTGATTTGGAATATACTGATCGTAACCATTTTTCCAACGATCTGGAAGGAATATTCTTTCAATTTCTCTATGCCATTTTTCAAACGAGATTTCAGGATTTCCTGTTATTGAAAATATTGGTTGCACAGTCAAGTCCCCAAATATGTCGTATTTAGGACCACATATTTTTGCTCCTGGCGGCCATTTTGTAATAGGGCCAATATTCCATGGATAACCATTATGAGGAAAAGTGATATAGGCAGCCCACTCTTCTGGAGAAAGCGAATTTAAAGGTATAGGTAATCCTCCCACACTTTCTGGTTGCGAAATTGGTCCCCAAGGACGATTTTGTAGATTAGGGAAAAGTGGATTTGGAAATAATGAATTTCCTATATCTGACAAAGATGGAGATGGTCTTTTTAGTGTAGGATCACGAACAACAGTATTTGCTGCGCCCCCTTGAATAGGAGCTGGTGGATAATAAGATTGTAATCCATAGAGATCAGAAAAAATGCTGATTCTATTTCGTACATACCTCATCAGATTCACATCATCTGCTTCATACTCAATCGGATCTCTCTGTATAAATCTTCCCAAAGTCGAATGATACACACGATTCCGATACAACATCAACCCCGTTTCATTATCCAAGACTTGACCAGTAAATGAACGAGTCAAATTGAACGTTGAAGCCGATTTCGGCGTAAACGAAGCATCGAAGACATTGAGTTTTCCAAAAGCCGAGTACGAGTAGCGTTCTTGCACTGTGCCGAAGGTATTTGCCCAAGCAACAACATTCCAGTTAGCATCCTGAATGACGTAATAATCTGTTGAACCTTTGCGGTACGTAACCAAATCGTCAATGTATCGTAATCCCCAAACAAACCGCACGTCACAGGTCGAACCGACGTATTCTTCCACGCACTGCCATTGATCGTTAAAGTAAAACAAACGAGTTTCCGAACCGACCGTCTTTTTCACCCGGTGGTTCAAACCGTTATATCCATACGTTGCAACGGTAATCGAACCGTCTTTGACTTGAACCAAACGGTTCCACGCATCATAAACCAGCGTATAAGCGGCGGACCAGTTGTCCGGTTTTACAACTTTTGTCATATTGCCGTTGGCGTCATTACCCGTAGAGGTCGAAGCTCCGGCGATAGTTGCAATTTCATTGGCTTTCGTATGGGTACGTGCCTGAGTCAAGCTAAAGCCCGCGCCGGTCGTGTCCTGTTTGTAGGTTGACCAGTTCCCTGTTTTGTCAAACGCAAAATTATCCTGATAGTTCTTGCCGGAGGCAATGCTCGTTTTGTTCGCGCCAAGCGTTCCCCGTTGCATATCTACGAGTTGATTCACGCCATCATAAGCATACAATTCATCAAACGTTTTTCCCGCGTTTGTTGCGGCGACGTCTTCACGATATGTCCGGTTTCCGGCGTAATCGTAACCGTGCTTGATTTGTACCAGAGAAGTACCACCGGAGTTTTTCCAGGCATGGTCGATAATTCTGCCGAAACGATCAAGACTACCGTTCGCATAAGCCAGCGAGATGTTCGGTTGATTGTAGGTCGTTTTCATCGGTTTGCCGGAGCCGGTGTATTGGTAAGTTGCAAGCGTCGTACTGCCGTTGGCTATTGTCACTGGCCGGGAAGCGAGATCATCAATCCCGCCGGAAGTGCCGTAGGCGTAATTGACAGTCGTACCGCTGGGGTAGGTCATGGATGTCGGTCGTAGGTTTTTCGCGGCATCGTAAGCGTACTGGATATACAGCGTTGAACCGGTATTCACCGCCCCGGAACGAAAGTATAAGTAGCACGAGTTGCCAACGTTTTGAATGAACCATTTTTCCAACCTTTCTTTCAAATCCCAAAGTGAATATCATTTCTAATTTTTATTTAAACGCCTACTTTGTTAATATCAAATAACTTAGGAACATTACCTGGTTTTGATATCGACACAGTAGGCATTGTCTGGAAAATGTTATTTTTCTTATCAAATTCACAACTCAATGAATATTATTCCCAGATGGAATTTTCCCATTCTCCAGTTGTTTTGCAATTTTCTACTTTTTTTTCTAATTCATTTCTATCATACTCGTATGCGCCCAGGCAAATCAATGCCGCAATAACTCCTCCACCTGGTCCAAGAGGGGTTGCACCTATCAAAGTTGCACCAGTCCCACAGAGATACAATTATCTATCAAGTGTTCTTAATGCTTGAAAAAACGACCTGATCGGACAAAATTACTCACATATGACAGAATAACAAATACGGATAAAATTTCCTAAACCAATACAAGCAACAATAATCCCCATAGTTTTATAAACGTATAAATATTTTCCTCCCTGATTACACTGCCACCATTTTAAATACCCCTTACTGTTAAGATGGATTATTACTATGGGAAGTATTGTTGGTAAAGTGTACAAAGCTCCCCCAATAATATACCCCAATTTTATAACTATATTTAACATCTCTTTTCTTTCTTCAGTAGAAGTAGTTTGATAACTTCTTTTTTAGGATTTTTGACCTCATGTTTTGCAGTATCAAATTTCGTAGAACACCAAATTATAATATGAAAACACAATATAAAGTTGAAGCTATTTTTTACTTAAAATCGTGTTTTCATATTATATAGAGTTTTATCGCATCACATAAGATTTATACTTACGAACGAAAACACTTGCCAAACACTAAGTCGCCGATCCTGTACTGCTAACATATGTAGGTACTTGACCGTGTCACGTTCACGGAAAATCATAGTGGTTGCGAGTATAATTATGTGAACTATAAACAACTAAGTTCCTCTCAATGGAGTACAAGTTCTATCCATTGTGTCATTATATGTATTTTCACACTTTTTCTTTGCTTTTTCAACGCAATCATCATACCCCATTTGGCGTCCATTCCAAGCACCATATCCCATACCTCCTGTACCTCCTATTGTTCCCCCTAGAATTCCACCAATAGTCATACCAGTTCCAGCACATGCAATTCCACCAGTTGTTGTTCCTAACCCTGGAAGAACGAGTGTACCACCACTTACTCCCACATATCCTCCATACAAACCACCAACCGTACCTCCTGTTACACCACCATAGCTTCCCCACTCAAATCCATAACCGGCACCGTAGTATAGTATTCTACCGATACCACCATACCATGTACTTTTGCAATCCTCTTTTGCTTGATCTTGGCATTTAACTTTTTCTGCAGTGGCATCAATCACACACTGATCATATTTACTTTTTTCTTTTTGAGGACATTCATCTTTTGGAGATGGTGTTGGAAGTTTAGGTGGTGTTGGAAAATTAGGCGTATCTTTGGGGAAAGATGAAACTGGAGGACACAATTGTTTTGCTGGAAAATTTTGTATGGGTGGAAGTTCTAAAGTACCAATTGGAGAAATACTCCATCCTTGTCCTTGCAATCCCTCAAAATCAATTCGGTACAGGGGATTATTTCCAACATACCTCATCAAATTTACATCGCCCGCGTCATACCCAATCGGATCTCTCTGTATAAATCGTCCCAAAGTCGGGTGGTACCCCCTATTCCGATACAACATCAATCCCGTTTCATTATCCAATACTTGCCCCGTAAATGTACGTGTCAGATTGTACGTTGAAGCCGATTTCGGCGTAAATGACGCATCAAAAACGTTAAGTTTTCCGAAGGACGAATAAGTATAACGTTCTTGTATCGCACCGGAGGTGTTTGTCAATCCAACAACATTCCAGTTTGCGTCTTGAAGAAC
>JAIRYX010000345.1 GCA_031267635.1 Planctomycetaceae bacterium | reverse complement strand
GCTTCAATAATCCGGTTATTGGCTTCAATAATTCGGTTATTGACTTCAATAATTCGGTTTATGACGCCAAATTTTACGTTCACGACGTCAAATTTCCGATTTCCGGCGCTCGCTCGAAGAAATATGAGGGACGCTTGGGACTTTGAGAGGGACTTTGGGGAGTTTGAGAGGGCGTTTTTTTGATTTTTGAGCATCTGCATAACGTGAGTTATCAGAAAAAATTAGAAAAATCCGCAAAGAAACCGAAAAAAACAAGATTTCGGCGGACACAAAGCCGATAATAGACATGGAAAATCTTGTCTTTAGGACAATAAAATGGGGAAGGAGTCTAACATGGTCTTTACAACAAAAAAATGTGAATTGCACCGAATGATTGCGGTAATCGGAGTGACAGCGTATGTTGCTTCCAGTGTCGTTTTTGGTCAATATCCAAATCCAAGTTCTCAACCGCTTGCCTGGAAATCGCCGGCAATACACGGTCAACAAGCGGTTGACTCGCAACAAACGTCGGCTCAATTACCTTTGTTTTCGCCGGTTCAACTAGTTCAACACGTGGAAACGAATGTTTCGCCGAACGACGAAACGTTGAAGGCAAATTCTCAACTACAACCGATCAATGGCGTACGAATCGCTCAATCGCCGGGCAGCGACGCTTACAATGATACGGTTTTTCGTGAACGAAGCGGACGAGCAGGAACGATAGGAAATCCCAATTCACCGAATGATTTAACGCGGATTCCGGCGCCAAGTTATCCGATTACGCCGCCGCCATTGAGCAATCAACAAGAACTGAATGTTGAATGTCGTGATCCGCGCGACCCGAAACTTTTCAAACCGATAAGCGAGTTGTCGGTGTTGATTGACGTCGATGTGGACTGGTCGGAATTGAAAGCGTGTCCTCTCAATGTGGGGGAATTTGAGCCGAGACAATGGCAACAAACATGTTTTCGTTGGGTTGCACCGGCAAACTGTGTTTCCGCGACATACTTTGAAGATGTTGCAGTGGAACGTTACGGACATTCGTGGGGACCGTTCCTTCAGCCGGTCGTCTCAGCCGGGAAATTTTATGGTTCGGTTTTATTTCTGCCGTACAAGATGGGCTTAACACCGCCGTGCGAATGCGTTTACTCAGTTGGTTATTATCGTCCCGGCAGTTGCGCTCCGTACATGATTGATCCGCTTCCGTTCTCGATTCGCGCAGGATTGATGCAAGCCGGAGCGACGGTTGGTTTGGCGTATGTGATTCCGTAATCTTTTTCGGAAATCGGAAACTCGTTGGAGCGACGCAAAATGAAAACCAAACAAACGTTTTCGTTATTGGCAATCGCAATCTTGGTTGTCGTTTATTGTACTTTGCAAATTTCGGCGCAAAACACGAAACCACTGACACGGTTGCCTGTTGTTGCGCCGGAGCAAGTCGGGATGGACGCGAAAATCCTGACGCAAATTGACGCGGAAGTGCAAAAAGCTCTGACGGCGAAAAATATGCCCGGATGCGTTGTATGTATTGGGCGGCATGAAAAAATCGCGTATCTCAAAGCGTTTGGGAATAAACAAGTCGCAACGGAGATGGAATCAGCGCAGGAAATGACAACCAATACGGTATTCGATTTGGCGTCGTTGACAAAACCGCTGGCGACGGCGACAAGTATTATGGTATTGGTTGATCAAGGAAATCTGAGCGTTGACGACAAAGTTTCTCAATATTTTGACGAATTCCAAACGCCGGAAAAACAAAACATTACAGTACGTCAATTGATGACGCACACTGCCGGATTTATGCCGGACAACCACATCAGCGACTATCAAGATGGCACGACAAAGGCGGCGGAGCGTCTTCTTGCTCTCAAGCCGACAACAAAGCCGGGAACGGATTTTACTTATTCCGACGTGTCGTTTGAGTTGTTGGGATTGTTGGTGGAGAAGATTTCAGGAAAAAATGTCGCGGATTTTGCTCTTGAAAACATTTACCAACCGCTCGGTATGACGGAAACAATGTATGTTCCGAACGACGAATTAAGCCAACGTGCCGCGCCGACACAGAAACGAGAACTCGGCAAAGTCCACGATCCGCGAGCGTTTTTGATGAATGGAATTGCCGGTCATGCCGGTTTATTTTCCACAGCCGAAGATATGGCGGTTTATGCGGCGATGATGTTAAACAAAGGATGTTTGCCGGAAAATTTGGGACAGTTGCCGCGTATTCTAAAAGCGGAAACGGTCACGCAAATGACGGAACGAAACCGAGTACCGGGCGGTTATCGCGGACTCGGCTGGGATATGCGCACCGGATTTTCAAGCAACCGCGGACAGAGTATGTCGCCCGCGGCTTATGGTCACGGTGGTTTCACAGGAACGTCCATGTGGATTGATCCGGGCAACGATTTGTTCGTCATCTTTTTAAGCAACCGTGTTCATCCCGACGGCAAAGGTTCGGTCAATACGCTTGCCGGACGTCTCGGAACGATTGCTGTGAACGCAATCACTGACACGCCAAAGGAACAATAAGGACTTTAGCGGCTTTCTGAAACGGTGAAAGCTTCTAAAAAGAGTCGCAAAAGTCCCTCGTGTTTTTTTGAGCGAACGCCGATTGTCAAAAACCGCGTGCCGAAAGTGGATTACCGTTCTACAAAAGCTGAAAACCACTCGCCGAAAGTCGCTTTTCACGTGCCGAAATCGCGAAACCGTTTTTCATTGGCGATTTGCCGTTCTTCTTCATTGCTAACTCCTGTTACGCACACTAAGTAAAAAATCCGCCCAAACATTGTTAGTTGATTTTTGGGTAACTACTTATTCGCTCAAGGGAACTTCTAAAAACCTCTCCCAAATATTCGTAAGCCCTTATTTTTCAACGGTCACATGTGTTGAAAATGATGTTTTTAGAAGTTCCCTCAAACCAGATAAATCCGCTAACCCCGCACGAGGCGACTGAATAGTTACGAATTTTTAACTATTCAGTTGATTTTAAGCATTTTTACTACGAAACGAACAGCTGTTTGTGTTGCAAACCTCATTTTCTTAACAAAACAACCTCAGTAGCAAAACGGTTTCCTAAAAATCAACCTCATTACCTCATTATTTCTTTTTGAATGAGGTAATGAGGTTGGTTTTGGGGAGGATTCATTGGGCTACTGAGGTTGTTTTGTTAGGAAAATTAGGTGGAAATGAGGTTGAAAAATACGAAATACTCATTCCTCATATCGAAATGATTCCAAATTACTTACATTCTATTGACTAGTTACAAGTTTTTTTATTCCTGCGGTTCGTTCCCCCCAGTTTCACCGGGGATTATTCAAAAGGGAACGCCTACGGCGTAAAGTCCTCCGCAAAACAAACGATTCAGCACAACTCAATGATTCAACATCGGCGGGGTTGGCAATTCGCTGTTGCCGGTTCGCGGAGCTGATGTTGATTGCAGCGGACGCGGAGCGGAATCGAGACTACGTATGCCCGGCGAGGGTGATATGTTTGGAATGTTCGGCGCAAATTTTTCGTTCGGCGAGTTTTCAAAGCTCGGCGACGCCGTCGGTTCCGCCTGCATGTTTCTCAATACTTTATTACCTGACGGTAATCCTTGACTATTGGTTGTCGCAAGTTGCGTGTCTTCGTGATTGCGATTGAGCAACGGGTTTATCGACGTTGTCGGTATTCGGTTCGGCACGTTTTTGTTGGGATCGTTCAATGCTGACATTTCAAATGTCGGAACATTGGACAGATTGCTCGGTGCGTTCGCCTGCGTTATCGGTTGACGTTGCTGCGGCGACGCCATTGCCGGAATATTGGGAGTTGTGATGGGGGAAGTGGCAAGTCGCGTTTGCGGACTCGACAATCCTTTATTCATTCCTTCATAAAAATACGACGTTTGCTGTTTCGATAAACTTGTTTTTGTCGATTGACAAACCATTTCTACGTGCATTTTATGATTCCCGGAAGCTAAACCTTTCACTTTAATAATATATTTCAACGATTGTCCTTCCGCCAGAACCGGAATCGGTGTGAAAATGACTTCGCTCTGCCCAGGATTGATACTTGCCTTATTGATCGCGTCGCCTTCCACCGCAATCGGTGCAATTGCGTTCGGCTCAAAATATGCCGCGACTTCGACTCCTTCCGCCGCCTTGGTTCCATTATTGGAAATGATAACCGCATATTCCGCCGTTTCTCCGATAGCGATAGGACGTTGCGGCTTTTCGATTTTGAAATCCACATCGGCAATCGCCGTCACTTGCGTTCCCGCGCTTGCCGTTTGCATGGTTCCAGTCGATTCCGACACGTTTGCGTCAATCCGGCAATCGCCTTCGCGTTTCGCTTCGCACATCACAGAGCATGTGAACGTTTCGCCGACCGGAATTTTTTTGACACTCCAACGAATGCAATTTTGTTCCGCGTCGTATTCTCCGTCCGCCGTGTTGGAAATGTATTTCACTCCGGGCGGCAACATCGCTTCAAGTACCGCGTTTTCCGCCGGTGCGGAACCGGAATTTTGGGCAGTTAACGTATATTCAATAATATTACCAACGAACTGCATTCCCGGCGCGGTAATGTCTAAATCCAGATTGGCGCGATGCACAATCACTTGTTTCGACGTTTCCGCAGATAAACCATAAGGACCTGTCGCCTGAACGTTTAGTTGCAAGTTGCCGGATTGCTGGGTGATCACTTTGATTTCCTGAACATTCTCTTCGCCAACCCGCAACGAAGGAATTGTCGTCGAAGCTTGTTCCATTCCCGACGCGGAAAGCAATAATTTAATATCGCTCGCGTCTCCGTTTCCGGTGTTTTTAAGACGCAGTTGATAAGTTTCTTCGGCTCCCCAAAGAACTTCGCCTTTTCCTTCAAAAGACATAACGATCACTGGCTTTTGAACTTCAATCGGCACTTGAATCCCTGCCGGTTTGAAATCGTAAGTTACTTTCAACTCAAACGATTTCCACTCGCGCGGAATCACGTGCAAAACTAACGTTTCGCTTTTGCCGGGTTCAATCTTTCCGACTTGCCATTGAAAGGTGCTGTATTCTTCGTTAAACGGTATCACCGTTGACAATCCGGTACTCAATTCCGGCGTGCGAGATTCCATCCAACGCGGCATTTCAATATTCAAGACAACCGACTCCGCCGGAGTCAAACTGCTATTCGTTACTTTGCAGCGATAAGTCGATTCTTTATCGACCATGAGTTCTTTGGCTCCATCAGCTTCAACTTCCAAGACCGGACTGTTTCGTTTAATCAAACTGTTGTTTTTAGCCATTAACTTCGGTCCATTTTTCTCGGTAAGCGGCGGCAAGCTTTCCGTTTTAGCACGCGGAGCATTTCCCGCCGATTGCTGTTTTGCGGCGTTTAGTTCGGCATTATCGGGATTATTGGAAATCTCATCCAGTTCGTCGTCCGTACTCAAGGAAGATTTTACACCGGGAGGCGTGAGAACATTGGAAGCTGTTCCTTTTGTCGTTGTTTTCTTTGTCGTTGTTTTCTGTTCATCTGCTATTGCTATTGAGCGGTTTTTGCGCGGCGGTGAAGCCGGTTTATCATCATCTTCTTCTGCCGAAGATAGAATTTGTTTCGGCGGCGAAGCGTTTTTTGGCGTTGGACGGGAATTGAGCGAGGCGTCTGATTCGGCTATTAGTCCCGGCGGAGTTGGCAGTCTGCTCGTATTCAAACGTCCTCCTGTTGACGGCGGCGCGATTTGCGTGTCGATAATTCCTTTGTTTTGAAGCTCATCGACTCGTCGGGCTAATGTAAAACTTCCGGTCGAGGACATCGAATTGGTAGATGCTTGCGAATGGGATACTATGTTGTTTGATCCGCCGTAAGTTGTAGTGGTTCTCGGTGAAGCGGAAGTGGACGAGTTGTAACTATAAGGCGCTGCGCCGCTTTGTCCCGGACTGGTTGCCGCGGCTTTAGTTGACGAGGTGACTTCAGGACGCGGCGGCGTCACGGGAATGCTGGGATATTGTTGCATTACAACTCCCGGCGATTGCTGCGGTTGCGCCGATGGAACATTCGCCGGCGGTTGGGAATAATGAGGTTTATTGGCGGGCGTATCAGTATCGTTTCCGTTCCACCAATCTCCCAACCTTCTAACCAAACCGCCTTTACCGATACCATTGCCGCTACCGTTGGAACTTGAATTTGAGGAATACGGCGATTGGAGCTGTGCCTGATTTTGAGGAATTTGAGCGTTATTCGCGCTTTGAGCAAAAACAAATAACGAAATCTCCGCCAACAGGAAAGTAACAATGCTAATCCGAAACCAATACTGAAATACTCTTAAACCACACATCGCGTTTTCTTTCTTTCTGAAAACCAAGCCGAAAAACGGTCAATCGCTTTTCTTTGACGCAAAAACGTTATGCCTTATTTTTTGTCAGACAGTCCGTTTTAAAATCATGGACTATTGCATGAAAAAACTTTGTCATTTCTTTGTATCGAACAACCGAAAAAGAAAGATTAAAAAAAGAATACCACTCGCAAGTTTTTTACGGATTATTACTTTTATTTTGCCGTAAAGAGGAAAATTTACCCCAAACTTGCATTTTTTTCGTGTTGCAAAAATCTAAAAGATAAAATTTCTTAAAATTATAAGAATTTAAGAGAAAAGGTATTGTATCACTCACAAGTTTTTACTACGATTCCACCGCTTTCCTTTTATTAGGAAAAGAGAATTGAAATATTATTTGTCATTTTAAGTAAACATTTTCCTTGCGATGAAAAAATATGGGTTCCACGCAAAAATTAAGTTTTTCCGTTATTGATTTGAAACATATTCAGAATAGTTTCTTTATTCTTTGTGTATTGTTTCTATCCGCTGTTTCAATTGATCGCGCTGCTTACGCGCAGTCCCAATTAAAAACAATCACCGGCGAAGAAACGGCTGATAACGTTGTTCTTGGCGAAAATAGTAATGAACATGAAACGTTGTTGATTACCGGAAATGATTCGACCTTGTTAGTCAACGGTATTTCTTCGCCGTCATCATCAACTTTGGACGGAACCGGCGTTCTCGGCGTAACCGGCGGCGGAAAAGTCGATATGAGAAATTTCGGTCAGATTCTTTTTAACGGCGAAGCGATTTTCGATAACGCTTATTTAACGCAATCGGAAAATACGCTTTTGGACGCGGGAACCGGTACAATCACTTTCGATAATAATTCTGTCGTGAATAGTGCGGGAAAATTGAACGCATCGCAAGGCGTTTACGTCGAAAAAAATACGCAGTTCAATGTCGCCGGAGCAAACGGTGATTTGCGAATCACCGGCGGCGATCTGTCGTTTGATGCAACATCAACGATTGGTATTACGTTCAATATGCTCAATTCATCATTGCAAGCAGGAAAAATTACGGCGGAAAATAAAGTTAATCTCAATGGTGCATCATTATTTGTTACGCCGGAATACGGAAATTACGGCACAACGCCAATCAATGCGAAAATTCTTGAAAGCACCAACGGAACAATTGAAAACGATTTTGGCAACGTCCGGCTCTCGCAAAAGCGATACGGAACGCTTGAGTGGAATATTGAAAACAGCAAATCGGTTTTGCTGACTTTCACGCCCAGCGCGAATCCTTACAGCAATTTTACGCAAACGTGGAATGAACGAAGCGTCGGGCAAACATTGGACGCCATTCATCGTTTGCCGTCGTCCGCGTTGGATTCGTTTATGCAGCAAGCTTGGAATATGCACGATGCGGAATTACGGACACTTTATAATGATATTTCCGGCGAAATTCGCGCGGAAACAATGGCGTTACCGCTCGCGTCTCCCGGCAGAATGGCGTTTGATCATGTTGGATGGGATTCGCAAAACGGACATATCTTTTTCGGTCCGCAATACCGATTAGCCGCCGCACCAAGCCGCCGCGCAGTTTGGTTACGTCCATATTATGTGAATAACAGCGTTCATAGCGATGGCAACGCGGCGGAATATTCGCTTGACGGTTACGGATTTGTCGGCGGATTCGATCAAACGCTTATTGGCGGCAAAAGTGCATTTGGCGTGATGTTTGGCTACGGTCGCCCGGAACTTCGTCACCCGCGCGGCAAAGCGGATTTGGACGATTTTCTCATCGGAGCGTACGCCGCTTCGCGTGTTTTGAATGCGTTGGAGTTGAAAGCTTGGGGCGGCTATGGTTATCAATATTACGACATGACACGAAACGTTGCATTTAATTCGCCTCAAACGTTCCGTTCGAATTTCAAAGGAAATACGGGAACGTTCAGCGCAGAGATTGTTCGTCCGATTTATACCGGCGCATTTTTAGTTCTCAAACCGACGATTGGTTACGACTATTTGTATCTTCGCCAGAAAGAAGCGGACGAAACCGGCAATTCTGCCATTGGACTTTCTTTCGACAAAACAGAGATAACTCGCCATATCGGACGCGCCGGATTGAATGCGGAATATGGCGATTCGGCACGCAGTTTGTACGGCGGAGCGTTTTACAAATACTTACTCGGCGGCGATCAAAGATATTATTCGCAAGCGTCGTTTATCGGCGGCGGTCCGGCGTTTGAGGTACGAGGTGTTGATCTTGGCAAAGCGTTCATCTCGGCGAATCTCGGCTTACAAATCAATCTTTCCGCCGACCGTAGCCGCATGGTTTATGTCGATTACAACGCTGATTTCGGCGAAAACAATTCATACTACCAAACTGCCACCGTCGGTTTTCAGCAAACATTTTAGAAAATGCGATAGACTTTAGTAAGTCATAACTGCGCCATCAACGGTCATTGGGGACTTGCGGGAAAATCGATCAATTAACTCCCCAAATTTTCAAACCACGACCATAAAAGCTCTGAATAATTATTTCTCCAAACTCCCCCTCTTGATTTTTGTGAGTATTTGAGGTAAAATCTGTTATTCTTGTTGATTTGGTTGAAGCAAACTATAGAGAAGAAAAACGTTAAAGCGACAAAAAATCGCGTTAAGCCAAGAATTGGTAGGAGTTTACGAAAATGAAAGATGGTATTCATCCCAAATATGTGGAAACGAAAGTCACCTGTGGTTGCGGAAATTCGTTTGTTACCCGAAGTACAAAACCGGAATTGAAAGTCGATATTTGCAACGCTTGTCATCCGTTTTATACCGGACGGCTCAAATATGTTGATACGGCGGGGCGAATTGAAAAATTCCGCTCCAAATTCGCCGGCAGCTATGGTCTTAAGAAAAAAGGTTAGCACGCCATATTTCTTATTTTTTGAAAAGCAGGGATTTTTGCCCCGCTTTTTTCTTTGTGTTGCGCTGAAATCTCTAATTGATATTTTTTTTCTAGAACATAATAAAGACAACTAACCAGAGAGATTGTTTTAGAAAATTTTTATAACAAACTTGTATTAGATATAAATCTAAAGATTGCAATTGGATTTTTTAGCCCCAAATATGCGAATAAAATTTAGGCAGGGGAGCTTTGATGGGCGTGAGGCAAAGCTTTCAAAATGTATAAAGTTGTGGCAAACTAACCTTAACTGTCTCCTAGCGTCTGGATATTAGCTCCATTCGTGTATTCGTAGTGCATAAGTCTCTTTATTTTCTGTTCTCTGGGGCTAATAATGGTTTGTAGAAGCTCATGTTACGCATGATCGATTAACATTCAGGAAACGTAACTATTCAGTCGCCCCGTGCGGATTTATTGGGAGCGGCTGAAGAGTTACGATAGCTCATGCGTAACATGAGTTAGAAGTTACTAAAATTTATTAGGAAATTTATATTCTTGTTTTAAATCATGCGACAGTTACTTGAAGACAAATTGAATCGTTTTACGGAGTTGGAACGCCAAATGTCTGACCCTGAAGTTCTTGCCGATACATCGAGGATGCAGTCGGTCGCGCGGGAGCATGGGCAAATTGCAAAACTTGCGACAAAATATCGTCGATTCAAGCAGCTCAATGAACAGATCGAGGAAGCCAACGAAATTCTTAATGGACACGACGCCGAACTTAAAGAATTGGCGGAAATGGAGTTGCCGGAATTCAAAGAAGAACGCGAAACGCTTTGGAACGAGTTACTCGACATGACAATCGGCGGCGAGGATGCAAATCGTTCCAGTTGCATTCTTGAGATTCGCGCGGGAACCGGTGGCGATGAAGCCGCACTTTTTGCTCGCGATTTGTATGAGATGTACAAACATTATTGCGAAGACAAGGGCTGGAAAGTCGAATTGATGTCAATGAATTCAACGGAGCTTAGCGGATTCAAAGAAGTTGTGCTGGCAATTGACGGTGAAGGATGTTTCCGCCATTTGCAGTTTGAGAGCGGCGGACACCGCGTGCAGCGAGTGCCGGAAACCGAAGCGAAAGGGCGAATTCATACTTCCGCTGCAACTGTCGCAATTATGGCGGAACCGGAAGATATTGAAGTTGACCTTCCGCCGGAAAGTTACCGCTACGACCGTTTTTGCTCCAGCGGTCCGGGCGGTCAGCACGTCAATAAAACCGAGTCGGCGGTACGTTTGACGCACTACGAAACCGGAATCGTCGTGAGTTGCCAAGACGAAAAGAGTCAGCATAAAAATTTTGCCAAAGCGATTCGCGTGCTAAAATCACGAGTTTATGATTATTATCGGGAGCAGGAAGACCGCAAACGTTCCGAAGAACGCAAAACGAAAATCGGTAGCGGCGACCGTAGCCAGCGGATTCGCACTTACAATTTCCCGGAAAACCGCGTCACCGACCACCGGATCAACTTGACCGTTTATAAACTCGACGTCATTTTGAGCGGACGTCTTGAATACATGGTGGACGGTCTTCTCGAATATGAGCGGCAAGAACTCCGTAGCGCATTTGGGACGCCGGAATGAAAACACGTTATTCTTGAAAACACGTTTCCTATTTCATCACGTTCCCTGCGAAACAGGCGGATAGAAACCAACGGTTTCGCCCGCAAGCGAAACCGTAATCATGTTCGCTCAAAACATTGGAAATTCAAAACCCTTGCGACGCGGACGATTTACGTATTTGTTCGCTTCGTCATCGTCGATGAATTGTTCTTTTTCAGGATTCCATCTCAAGCGGCGGTTTAAGTCGCGAGTAATTCCGATCAAGTGACATGTCGTAATGCTTCGATGTCCGATCTCTACGTCGGCGTTCGGAAGTTTACGAGAGACCATGCAATCGAAAAAGTTTTCGATATGCGGGCGGGCAATCCATGTCGGACCTTCCGGCGGATCGGCGTCCGGCGCGTCTTTGGCTAGCTCTTCAGGATTCGCACGCAACAAATTGCGATTGATTTCAAGATTTCCGTTTTCGCCTCGAAAAATCGCGCCGCCCATCGGACCGTTGTCTAACTCCAAACGCACGGTGACGCCGTTCGCATATCTCATGCCGACTTTGCCGGCGTTTTCTTCGAGCGGCCAAAGCTCGACCGGTCCCGATTGGCTCGCGCCGACTGCCCATTGGACTTGGTCAATGCCATGCGCACCCCAGTTTGTCATTTCGCCGTTCGCGTATTCTTTCCATTGCATCCAGCCGAGAAGCGAGCCGTGAAACTTTCGGTATTCCGTCGGTCCCTGCCATTTATCCCAATTCAAATCCGCCGGACAATTCTCTTCGCCCAAATCCTTGGGGATATGCCGTCCGCTCGGATAATTGCACGCCTGAACCACTTTAATCTTGCCGAGTTTTCCTTCACGAACCAACGCGCAGCCGAAATCGTTGAGCCGCATCGAACGCTGTTGACTGCCGACTTGCAGAATTTTGTTGTGCTTGCGGACACAATCCACCAACGCGCGTCCTTCCGAAATATACGTCGTCAACGCTTTTTCGGCATAAACGTCCAAGCCGGACATTATCGCGTGCATCGCGCAAAGCGTGCGGCAAAAATCCTGCGTAATAACAAAAGCGCAATCCAGCTTTTCCTTATCGAACAATTCCCAATCGCTGTCGTACAATTTCCATTGCTCAACGTTATCGATTTGTCCTTGCTCTTTTTTCTCTTTGACCGCTTGTTCCATTTTGCTGCGGCGGAGATCGGAAACGGCAACGATTCGCGCACGTTCCTGCGGAATATGCGTCATCAATTGCCTTGCTCGTCCGCCGGTTCCAACAAAACCGACAAGGATTCGGTCATTCGCTCCGACTTTTCCGTCCTGGGCAAGCGCAGAACGCGGAATCAATGTCGGAACGGCAACTCCGATAGCCGCTAACGTAGCGGAATGTTTTAAAAAACAACGACGGGTTGTTTGAGTTGTTGACATAAGCGTTACCTTTCAAAAAATGTGAGTATTTGAGAAACAATGAAGGCGTTAGGGCAGGAAAAAGCTCCTGCGAAAGGATGACACAAGGAACAAGTGGGACTCTGGGGACTTCCGAGACAAGGGAAGCCGTTCAAAAAATTGCTCAAGAAACCGCAAAGCAAGTCCCCCAAGTCCCTTGTGCCTCTTTTGTCTCGTAAGTCCCTTGCCCGCAAGCTATTCGGGAATATCCGCAGAGCCGTCGGGGTGTACCGCGGAGCCGTCGTGGTGTACCACGAAGCCGCCGGAACACGCGACGGCGGTTCTGTAACCGGTGACGAGCGCGCCGTAACCGGTGACGAGCGCGCCGTAACCGGTGACGAGCGCGCCGTAACCGGTGAC
>JAIRYX010000310.1 GCA_031267635.1 Planctomycetaceae bacterium | reverse complement strand
AAAAACGGCTCACCGCAACTGTCGCCGCAAACGCCGACTGTTCTGCTACGGGAATAGACAGACCGGCAGCGGTAAGAGGAGAGTGTTGCAGCGCTTGTTTCAGCAGTATAAAATAACGCTCCGTGAGGCGTAAATCGCCTAATTCTATTTGAAAACCATACCGGAAATAATAAAAAATAAACAAAAAAAATGCAATACCAAAATATCTAAACAATAATTTCCACGACTATACTACGCAATCGATATATATTGCCAAAACTTGTGGGAATACTTTTGATTGTTGGCTACTAATGAAAACACTGAAATAAGGACTGCAATGGTAAAGTCTTTCGGGTAACTCTACAATTGCCCAGTGCGGATTTATTGAGTTTGGGCAAATGAATAGTTACGATTTGTTTTCTCTTCATCATGAGCGGCTTGCCATTGACGCTTGTTACTAACCGCCCGCCGCACTCTCTCACATCTCGAATTATGGCGTTTTCTCTTCAATATCTTTCGGCATTGACTCGCTCCATTGGTGTAATTCTTCGCGGAATTGTTCGACCAAATCGGGATGGCTTTCCGCGAGATTGTTCGATTCGGGCGAGTTTTTGTTCAAGTCGTACAATTCCGGCGCCGTTCCGTCGTATTGCATCACGAATTTCCAATTTCCTTTACGCATCGCTAAATCGGGCATGGCGTGGTTCGGCGGATCGGTCAATCCCGGCGGTTTCCGCCAAAACATCGGCTGATTCCGTTCCTGATTTTTTATTTTGCCGAGAAGAACATCGGAAAAATCTTCGCCGTCAAAAACAATATCGGAATCCGGAGGCGTTCCGGTGATTTTCAACAGCGACGGCACAAGGTCTAACGAAAAGAACGCCGCGTCGTTGTTGCGAGTCCCTTTGAGTTCGGAATCAACAAACCCGTCGCCCCAAACAATGAGCGGCGAGCGGATTCCGCCTTCGTAAAGCGAACCTTTCCGTCCGCGAAGCGGTGTGGCGGAACCCACGCCCGGCGCAGGTCCATTGTCGCTGAATAAAACAATCAACGTGTTGTTTCTCAGCGTTTCACTGCAACGAATGTAATCAAGCAACGGCGCGAGCTGTTGATCCAATTCCTGCAAAACGCCGTAATAAAGCGTTCTATTTTTCCCATCGCCGCGCAATTCGGCGGCTGGAAAGAGTGGCGTGTGAACATCGTCTGTCCAAAGATTCACATAGAACGGTTTCTCGTTTTGTTCCGCTTGTTGGATAAATTCCAACGCTTTTGCCGCGTAACATGATGTAACTTGATTTCTGTCGATCCAATGAATTTCGCCGTGTCCGAGCAAGTCGGAGCCGAGCGAATACTTTTTCGGCTCCGCACCGTCAAAAACGTTTAATAAGGGTAAAACACGAGGTCCCAGCCCTTCAAAATTTGTCAACGTTTCGTCAAAACCGTATCGTGTGATGAGCGGCGCTTCGCTCACATCGCGTTGTCCGCCGAGATGCCATTTACCGAAATGGCCGGTCGCGTAACCGTTTGCTTTGAGAAATCTTGCCAAACTCGGCGCCGAAGGATCAAGCCATTGAGCGATTCCGCGTTCTTGATTTCTTTTGCGATTGTCGAGATAGGAATTGATACGCCATCGGTACGGATATTGTCCGGTAGTCAACCCGCAACGCGATGGCGAACAAATCGGTGCGCAAACATAAAATTGCGAAAAAGAAATTCCCTCGGCGGCAAGACGGTCGATGTTTGGCGTTGTTGCTTGGCGGTTGCCGAAACAAGCCAAATCGCTCCAGCCCATGTCGTCGATAAGAACAACAAGAATATTCGGCTGCGATTTTTCCGACGCATAAACATACCCTGAAACAAAGATCGCTATTAACAAAAGTGTAGAAAAAACCAAAATAATTCGGCGGAATTTCATTTTTTACCTTTTTCTCAATGCGGGAGAGTAACGCCATAGTTTTCTATTGCGTCGTCAATGTTGTCCCCCAAAAACGAAATAATCAAAGAAATTTGTTGTAACTCTTTGTTTATTGTGTAGTTTGTCCGCTTTTTAAAATGCTAACAAATAAAGTACGAACTTACCGGATGAACCCTATTTAATACGAACTAATACGGGCAACGGTTAATCAATGTTTTCGGCGATTGTAAAATGTTGTCGGCTATTTTCCGTAACGCTGTTCCTTTCGCCGGTAAAATCGGTTCGCCGACATTACAGCCGTTGTCTAACAAAATTTGCCTTGTTCGTAACGCCAACAACGAAAGAATACTCCTGTTATCTTTTGTTAGTGATGGGTACGCCTTTTCAAGTTGCGAAAGACAATGTTTCCTCTGTTCTTCGCTGCCGATGCGGAAACGAAGAATATTCTCGTACAAAATGTAATTCGGATGCCCTTGCCATTCTGCAAATCGTTCATCGGTACGCTCAATGAGTTGTTGGATTTGATTTTCACTCCATTGTTTCGCGGTGATGTGTCCGTAATTCAGAAACGCAATATCGTCAAAGATATCTTCACGCTGAAATTTCTTGCCATGATTCCAAGACTCGCCAATACATTTCCAATTCGGCGGTAATAGATTGTTTGTACAAAAATAATCCGTCAATACTTCGATGCAATAATTTCTCTGCCGCCGAAGTGTTGTCTCTTTCTGTTGCAAACGCTCGGCATACTTAAAGATTTCCTTCCAATCTTTGTATAAAAACGTCAAACTATCCCATGCCTCATTAAGAAGTTTTCTATTTTGCATCAATCGAAACTGAAAACGCTTGCGTAACGCTTTCGTGTTTTCCAATATCAACGCCGCAAGATAATCGTTCCTGTCGGCAAAATTCTTATTGGCAGAGTCGCCGATTGCATTTTGCAAATGTTCCAATCGTCTATCAAGTTGTTGATGAATCGGATAATTATCGTCCCAATTGCCCAAATCAATTTCCAACACCGCACTTGCAGCAATGTTCTCAAACCGCAAATAGTGACCAAGATAACCGTTGGGAATTTCATTCCATTCTAATGTTTCTGCCGCATCTCTGTACCCCTTAGCTTTTTCCGTTTCTCCGTGATGTAAAGCATTACGAAAAAGAATATCGTTGGCAACATATCTGACAAGCGGCGATGAATGTTTGACAAACGTTTGAACTAATTTAGGTTTAATATTGCGTCCTTGTTTTTGGTCGTATCCGAAAAGGAATCGGGCGAGGTTGCGGTCTCGTTTGACTTTGCCTAATTTAATTAAATTAAAAATCGCCTCGTTGGGATTGGTCGAAACGTATTTTATTGTCAACGGACAATGTCGCGGAATACCGGTCTGCCCTTCCACGAGAACTAATGTTTTATATCCGAAGCGTTGAGCGGTTTCAACCTTTAATTGCAACGTATCTGTCTCAACCGGTTTTAGTTTTCCATTTTCCAAACAACCGGTGGAGATGAGCGTATCGTTCCACGTGATACCGAGTATTCGCCCAAGTGCGGCGAACATCGCGGGCAAAGACAAACTTGTTCCGCCGCCTTCGTGCAATTCTAATTCGACGTCCGGTTCGCCTAATTCTTCGTTAGTAAAACGGAATAAATCAAAAACAATTTTCGCGGCGTCGTAAACATTTTGACGGTTTTCGTCCTGAATGTCTTGCGCAATCGGTTGACCATATTTTGAAACAGAATCTACGGCAAGAACCCCCAAACAACCCTTGTTCCCAATCACCTGTAACACCGGAACATAGCGTGATAACGGTCCTTCCGCCTCAAATTCTTGTAACGGTTCCGGTAAATCATTCCGCTGCTTATTATCAAGCCGTTGATAGAGCCAGGCATAACGGCGTTGTAACCATTCCTGCCGTTTATTCTCATTCACATATTCGGCAATTTCCTGTAAGGAACATTTACCGAAGTCAACCCAATCTTTAATGTCGGAAGCACTCATGACGGTAAAATAATTTTTGCATCAAAACCTTGTGTAAAATGTACAATAACCGGACATTCATCAAGCAAACGAATTTGTTCACAATACGGAAACATCGCCAGCGAAACAATCCAATCGGACGGTTGTTTTTCGTCCTGAAATGCCGGAACATATTCTAAACGTACACGATCAATTGCCGGTGCTGTCTTGTTGTCATAAGAAAAACGAAGGAGCAAGTCCCAGTTTTCGTACAAGGTTCGTTCAATTTTGATCGTTTTATTCAACGGTTGCCATTCACAAAACGCTCCTACTAAATTAATTTGCGTTTCAGACGGTTTGTTATCTGTAGCGGCAGCGCACCACGCTAACTTCGGTGTTCCGGTTTTACCCGCTTTTTGCCAATCAGCACGCATAGACGGTTTGAGTTTCAGATTCCAATGTAATTCGTAACATGGAAATTTCTTTTTAGACCGCAATGCGTGTAACATTCCGTATTCCCATTGGGTGATCGGCGTGTTGACAACCGGAAGACGTTCGTTTTCAGGAATCGGATAAACCTGTAAGAAATTTTGTAACATTTCGGCGGCATCTTCGTCCAATTCGGCATTTTCACACACCTCTTGCCACTCGTTAAAAAATATCCGTAACGGTGCCGTTCCAAGCGGAATTGTTACCGGAATATTGCCGTATTCTTGTTCAAAACGTTGAAAGAAACAGTGAAAATCCTGCGCATCAATTAACGAAAGAGCAAGCCCGTCACCGGAATACTCCATGACTTCCCAAATACCTTGCTCACAACGGGTTTTCAAAATTTCGGGAATGTTTCCGGCAAATGGCGGTTTGTTAAAAATATCGGGCAACTTGTTAATTTCCGTATCATTACCCAACGCCGCAAGACGCGACGCATATTGAATGTAAGCATTCAAATCGTCCGTATCTTCAAGTTGATTTTCGTTGAGACGGCTTAACAATTCCTGTTGACAATCAACTTCGTTTAACATCGTACACCTCAATTGATTCTATTTTAACGTAACGCAAGCAAAATGCCGGTATTACATTTGATTGGTGATTACTTCATTATCGTGTTCGGCGAGGACAACCGTATTGATGGTTTTACGTTCCCGCATAAGACGTTTAAATGTTTTATGTAATGAATTACCGGACAACTTCGGAAAAGGACGGTAGGCACTACATAATACATAAGGAACAAATTTTCCATTTATGACAAAAGACTTTGCAATAATAATTGTTTTAAGCACAATGTCCCACGCCTCAATGATTTGAACCGCCTTATCGGGAAGTTGATCGTCGGACAATTTACCGGAAAGTTCTTCCTCATTCTCTGTCTCGTTGAAAAAACGGGGCGGCTCTTGATAAAGATGAAAATGGGACTTTCCTTCTTTTGTCAATCGAAGCAACGCTTTGGAAATTATTTGGACATATTCCTGCATTGTTTTGGTAAGATTTTTTCCCCTCGCTGATTCATTTTCAATTTCTTCCGCTTCCTGCCGCGATTCCGCTAATTGGTCGGCATCAATCAACTGCGACCATCTTTCGTCACGCTGGTTCAAAACGTGTTTTTGAACATGTTGCAATAAACTGTACCGCGAACGAAACCGGATCGGTTCCTCCGGTTCTTTGATAGGAATCTTGTCGATGTTAATTGTTGCAATCTTAATCATTACATTCCTCCGTTTCATTAATAATGTCTAAATGTTTTAACAGGTTTTTAGCCATTGAATCAAACGGCAAGAGGTTTGGTAATTCTTTTCTGTAACGGCTTCTGATTTGTTGGATTCTGTTCTTTTCTTTTTTGTCATTTAATTTAAGGCGGTAAAGTGTCATCGTTTGATCCGTATCCAAAGGGATAAAATAACGTTCCACTTCAGCGTTGTCGATTTGACGTTTCAACTTGGCTCTTGTTGATGCGTATAAACCAATTTTGCGTTCGGCATCCAATTCCTCTTTCCATTTTTGAATTTTTATATCAATTTTATCTTGGGCAATTTTATGTTCTTCACGAATTGTTGTATCAGGATTAGCACGGCTTGAGTCTGCTTTACGAATCACTTGTTGCGAATGTTGTATCAAAGAGAACATGGCTGTTTGATCGAGACGCGGATAAAGTTGTAATCCTGCCTGTTCAATAAGAATAGAAATTTTCTCAAATGTTAAAACAATCGGTATCTCTGTAAGATCGCGATAGATTTGAACCAGTTGTTTCTGAATTTTTTCATCAATGTCACGATATTCAGATACAATATTGTCCATTATATTAACATTTTCTTTCTCATCGTTACCGGATCCGGTCAAATCGGTAACATGTTCTTGGGTTTCTCTTTTATAAAGCGTGTAAACCTGACTGATCGTTTGTTTCCCAAAAAGAAACGGCATTGTTTTGAAACCGCAAAGAAAAAGATACACATCTTCTTTACATTTGTTGTGATTAT
>JAIRYX010000079.1 GCA_031267635.1 Planctomycetaceae bacterium | reverse complement strand
AACCGGAATTTTCAAATTGCATAATCTCGGTGGTAAAACTATAGTGATTTTGGGAAACGATTAAAAAACATACGCAAAAATAAGCAAGAAATTTTTCGATTAAAACTATATAATTTATGACTCAAAACCACAAATTCAGTGGTGGCTGAATAGTTATTAAAAAAGGGAAAATATTATGAATAATGAATTTATTAAGACAATTTTTATTATTATACTACTTTTTGTTAGTTTAATAAATTGTTTTTCTGAAGAAGTTATAAACTCATTTACGTTAAAATCTAATCAGAATAGTTTAGTTGATCTGGCGCACAACAAACTTGATTCAGAAAAATTACTTGATGATATAAATAAAAATTTAATTTTCTCGAAAAATTCTCAAGATCGAGATTACAAACTTATTCTTCAGAAAACTCGTGAAATGATCCAGAAATATCCTGATTCAAAAGCCACATTAACTTTACTTGACTCAATTGGGCGATGGCATTCATTAGGATTGATTGACGAAGAACAGTTTTCTTTTTTCAAAAAGAAAATGAATGATTATAATAATCAAGATAATAAAGGACGCATGATCATTGCTAGTATTGCTACTCGTTATCATCAAATAGAAACAGAACATCAAACGCTTGATTTATATCAAGGATTAATAAGATCATGTAACGATATACTTGAAACGCCAAACATAAGTACAAAATTGAAATGTTATTCTTTGCTATGGCTTGCAAAAATATCTTTTGCATTAAAGAACTATTCAGAATCAGAGAAATATATTGATGAAATTATCAAAGAATACAATATATCGCATTTTGATTTTACGGATAGAGGTATGATTCTTGAAGAAACTTATCATCTCAAGGCAAGTATTGCCTTTGAAAAAGGCAGTATCAGTGTTGCTGCAAATATATGGAAACAATACATTGATTCTTGTGCGCAGCAATTTAGTGATATAGCAAATGCTTATGAAAAAATGTTTCTTTTAGTGGATGCATTGAATGAAAATTCTGAAAAAACGAGTAAAAAGAAAATATTACTTGAAGAATTTATCTCTTCCTTTCCAGATAGCAATGCCGAGCCGTTACTTCAGGCAAGGTTGACGCTTGGATATGTTGTATTAAATGAAAATACGTTTATTAGCGGGAATATAAGCATGGAACAGGCAAAAGAAATGGCTGAAAAATATAAAGCCAATGCAAAAGAAGCGGAAAAAATCTTTAATAATGCTTTACCATTGGCTCGTAATACACCTTTTGAACAAGTTTTTGTAAAAGCATTAGATTTTGCTAATGAAGTTCAAACGCAGAAGTCTCAACAAATCGCAAGTGTTGACAAAACAATTTCTCCATCAATCACAGAAATCCCTCATAGGCAAACTCGAAATATGGTTGTTTTTGTCGTAGTTAATGCTTTTTTAATACTGATTATTATTTTTTTAGAAAGGAGAAGATTAAAAAACTTGTTGATTAGTTTATTGTTTCATAACCGTTAATATCAATACCTACAATTTAGGAGTTTAAAACAAATGAAATTCAACATTATCAACTGTTTAGTATTCGGAACATTTTTGATGTTCTTGAGTTCTATGGTAAGTGCTCAGGACGAAACTGTCGCAAACAATAATTGCCCCAATTGCTATGGAACTATTGGACACTGGAATGTAGATTATCCATGGTTCTCTCAATATGCTGCTCGCACGACGAAGCAACAAAGAAAATTAGTTTGGGGAACAATGAGTGATACAATAAGAAATCCTTCGAATGAAGGAGCTACAGATGTAACAAGAACTGTAGAAACAAGTGTTTCTGTTTCTTGGTCGTCAACTGTTTCTGGAAGTGAAACGACGAACATTCAGAGTCAATTAAGTATTCCTAAAACAGGTTCCATTGGAGGTAGTTACACAAATACTTCAGCATGGCAAGAAAATCAAAGTAATTCAAGTTCTATTACGATAACAACTGGTCGTGTATGCCATCCCGGATATGCAATTTGGGAACGCGGATATTATTACAGCAAGGAAATTATTGGAACGCTATATCGTTATAATGATAACCTTTATGCAAGGTATTGGTGTCCTGTTGTTTCATGTCAAGGATATACGAAAACAAGTGCATTTACAGATATTTACCAAGAGTATAACGCAACTTTTGTGTTTCCTATGGAAAAGAGTTTATTTCAATAAGTGGAAAAAACGCGGTTCCACTTCGTCCGGCAACTTGGAAGGATAAAGAATTTCCCTTATTGCCTTATTTTGAACCATTGCCTCCTCAAAATTATCTACAACATGGCGAATATTTTGATTGTTTTCATCCGAACGGCAGATGTTGGCAAACTTTACCCCGAAATTCCTTAAAATTTTAGCCATTTTTTTGACGTAAGCCCATAACTAGCAATCATTAATGTCTAATTTTGGTTGAAAATTTATAGGCATATATAACATCTTTGCGTACCATTGACATTTTTAAATGTTTATTGCAAAGATAACCCCTTTTTTTGTTTTTCTGCAAAATCGGAATTTTTTCTGTAAATATTCCGTCCTGTTTCTTTTTTATGTTCTATTATTTTTCTAGTCGAGAAAACGAAAATGTGCCGGATTGTGCTATAGATGAAACCGTCAACTTATAAATTTGGGAGTAAAAAAAAGTCATGTCAACAAATACAGCCAGTATGGATAATTCAATGTCTGAATTTGCTTTTGGAAATCAGTTGTCGAAAGAGTCGTCTTTTGTAGATCGGCGGCAAAATCGCAATGGAAATCCGCCGGGAATTGAGCGTCGGCAATTTGCGAACAGTTACGAAGAACTTTTGCCGGAATCCCGTGAATTGGCAATGGCGATTGACCAGTACAAATTGATGCACCGTCGTAGATTTATTACTTATGACGAAATGTTGGCTGTCATCAAAACACTTGGTTATCACAAATAATTTTTTCAAACATTAATCAAAGATTTCACAGAAAACACTGATCTTGTTTGTAGATTTTATAACAAGTGAGTAGAGAACAAATGATGTTGAAAATTTACAATATTTTTCTGTGGACTCGGTACTCTCTGTGGGGAAATAATAGACCTTTTCTCTAACTTCCTATCAGGTCGTTTAGGTAAAACAGGTAAATACAAAAATAACTGTTTTTGAATAGTGTTCGCTCTATTGATAGGGTTAGAGAAAAGGTCCAATAAGCGTTGAAATTTGCGGAAGTGTTCCGCATCATTTTTGTTGATGGTTTTTGGGTTGAAGGTTGTTTGAGAACCGTGAATCGGAATGTTTCCGATACACGGTTCTTTTTTTGTCGAAGTAACAAAATGACAAAAATAACTATTTTAACGATTGCAACGATCCGATAATTATAAATGAATTCTTTTCTTGTTGAGTAAACTTTTCCTGTTATGGAGATTGTTATGCAATTTTATGTACAAAAACGAATTATTCTAATGATTTTCCTAATTCTCGTTTTACGATTAGAAAACTTTTCTCAATCTCATGCGGAAGTTTTTAACGATGATTTTTTTTATTTTTCTGACAATATTTTAAGCGATCAGGATAATCGCGACAAAAACTCGGAAATTTTTTCAAACGAAATTCTTTATCGTGCTCAAAATGATACGATTTATTTGGGGCAAAATCGCCGCAAGTCAAGAATTGGGTTAGGGTTATGGGGCAGTTTGTATGGCTACGGCGGAACAATCCGACCGAAAAACGCCGTTTTTCAAAAATCCAAAATTTCAGATTTTGGAGTGCTGTTCGGGATAGATTTCCCGATGAAACAGAACGATTACTTTTCAAAGTGTTTCTATTATAATTACAGCACGCCAACGCAAATGATTTATTCTTCGTATAATTCTTATTTTAATGAAACAAAAGAGGCAGCGATGAATCATCTTTTTGGCTTGCGGTTCAGTCACTATGAAGAAGGACTATTTACATTATTTGGATTAAATGGGGGATTTGACAATTATAAATTTTCTACAAAAAACGTCGAACATTTTGAGGGCGGCGGTTGGCAAATGGGGGCGTATAGCGAATTTGAGTTAGATATACTTTCGAGTGAAACATGGACATTGAAGCCGCGTTTAGCATTTGATTACCGATGGTTGCATCAAGGCAACATTGACAACAATCAAAATGTTTTATTGGATAGCGAAACGCACAATGCGTTTTATTCTGATTTCGGCGTCAGAGTGATTCATCAACTTTATCCGGTTTTGGATTGGCAAACGCGATTTTCGTGGTTACATGATTTTCTCAAATCCGATCCAATTTATGTTCAACGATTTGGTGAAATTTCCGGTCTGACAACGCCAACATTACTTTTTTTTGATGGAAGTCCCGGTCGTAATTGGTTTTGGTTCGGTACGGGATTAAAATTCCATTATGGCTCTTTTCTCAGCGCGTTCCTTGATTACGACCTTTGGTTCAATAAGCGCATGACAACGCATACCGGTTCGCTTTCCGTTGTCTTTGCGTGGTGAACAAAGGGATGATACACTCTTCACACTTGAGCATTCGGTTTTCACCGGCATCGTTATACCGTAACTTGCCTATCCATTTGTAAAACCGAAAACGCAAGTATTAACGAGTTATGTTACGCATGAGCACTTAACATTCAGGAAACGTAACTATTCAGTCGCTCACACCAAACAAATCCGTACAGGACAATAAAATAGTAGACCTTTTCTCTAACTTCACACCAGGTTATTTAGACAAAACAGGTAAATACAAAATAACTGTTTTTTGAATAGTGTTCGGTCTATTGATAGGGTTAGAGAAAAGGTCTAGTTATCATCGATTTTATCGAAACAGATTATTATTGCCGCCCTTATTTATCAACTTTTTCATTAGTAGCCCGAATCGCGCCAACATGCGCCCTTATCCCCTTATTTGTCGTTCGTAATCTATCATCGAAAAACATAAGGGGGAGTGTTGGCTGCTAAAGGAATTGTATAAATAAGGGCTGAAATAATAGACCTTTTCTCTAACTTCATATCAGGTTATTTAGGCAAAACAGGTGAATACAAAATAACTGTTTTTTGAATAGTGTTCGGTCTATTGATAGGGTTAGAGAAAAGGTCTAATGATATTTCCCGGTACAATTGCCTTCGTACTAGTAAAAACACGAGGTGTAGACCATAAAATAAACAGATTAGAGAAAAGCCAAGTAAATCGCACTACGCCGTAAGCTACAGATCCAAACAATCATGGGTGTTTACCTCAAGCTTACTTCCATCATCATCCTATTTTTGAACGCCGGAAAACAATAACTTGCTCATGTTTCTCAAATGAAGTGCAGTAACTTTTTTGCCAAATGCAATTTAATTAACCAATTTACATTATCTTATTGGAAAATATAATGTTACAGTGATTTTGAGCGTATCACCCACTTTATCATGTCTATTAACACAACGCCTACATCTTACGACGAAACATTGCACTTTCGTTTTGTCCATAAACTCCATAATAATTAGGAGTTCAGCATAAATAGCAATTTCTTATCGTGGAATGTAAAATAGTAGAAGACACCCCAATTCCTAATGACCCCGACGAGATTTGAACTCGTGTTACAGGCATGAAAAGCCTATGTCCTGACCGGGCTAGACGACAGGGCCAACAACGATGAGAAAAATTATCTCTGAAAAAACTTTTTCGTCAATAGGGGATAACTTAAAAAATGTTTTGCAACTATTCAGTCGCTCAAACCAAATAAATCCGCACTGGACCACTCGAATGGTTACAGTCAATCTTACCGAAAAGTATGATTATTGTCGCTCTTATTTATCAAGTTTCCCTTATTAGCCCCCCCCATTACATCAATATGCGCCCTTATTCCCCTATTTTTCGTTTGATTTTTGGGGTAACAATCCACCCCATCATCTAAAAAAGCTTCAATGTTTTCTGATGTGATCTCTGATCAGTGTCCAATAGTTTAGTAATCTTACGTCCTGTTGTGTTTAATGCGAGTTTTATTAAATCTTTTTCTTTAACCCATTGAATTTTGTATTCTGATTTACCATAGTTTTCTAATACTTCAGCAACATAGACATTTAAAGTAATTTTGAATCGTGTTACGGAATGTCGAATTGTTGTCAATGGTGACAAAATTGTCACTTTATAACCAGTCATTTGTTGTATAGCAAGACAAAAATCTGTATCATAATTCAACGGCTGTTCCGAAAGAACAACATGTCGCGGAAAATCCCAAAGCCCCGCCCATCGCACACCTTCGGGGTAACGCATCATCAGATATTTTCCGTTTTTTTCGATCACTAATGCGGCTTCTGAACGTTCTTCAAATTCTTGCTCTTTTTTCAAAGCAGGAATCATATCTTGAAGTCCTTTTTGTGCTGCTTGGCAAAGTTTGACAACAGGACAGTTTGGACAATCCGGTGATTTCGGAACACAAACCATACTTCCTAAATCCATTAATGCCTGATTAAATACACTATACTGTGTATTTTGTTTATTATTTCCATTATTTTGAGCATTGTTGTCCTGTTCCGGCAAAACAATTTCTGCCATTTGCCAAAGCAACTTGTTTCCGTAAGATTTTGTCGGATCATCGGGATAAGCCAAGAGCCGCGAGTGAAGGCGAATCGTATTTGCCTCAAGTATCGGCATGCGTTGATGATACGCGATAGATGAAATCGCGCCTGCCGTGTAACGTCCGATGCCGGGTAACGCGAGAATTTTGTCATAGGTACTTGGAAATTGACCGTGATGCTCGGAAACGATGATTTGTGCCGCGCGATGTAGTTGAACAGCACGCCGATAATATCCCAATCCCTCCCAATACCTCAAAACTTCTGAATTGTCCGCTTCAGCAAGCATTTGAGGATTAGGAAAACGTTTCAAAAATCGACAGTAATATCCTTCAACCGTAGCCGTCGTTGTTTGTTGCAACATAATTTCACTGATCCAAACTTCGTAAGGATCAGTTGTTCCTCGCCAAGGCAGCGTCCGGGCATGTTCCGCATACCATGCCAGCAACTTTTGACGGAAATCCTTGATCCATTTACTGTTCGGGAGCGAAAAAACGGTTGGTGTTGAAGAAATTTTTGTCACGTTTTCACGCGCCGGGATAAGAAATCAAGGTGATAACCGGAATGTCGTTAATTTTTTCACGTCCTTTCAGACCGGCAAGCTCCATGAGAAAAGCTGCTCCGACAATATTCCCTTTTTCCTGTTCGATAAGATTTTTGCATGCTTTTATTGTTCCACCGGTGGCGAGAAGGTCATCCACTAACAGCACTTGCACACCGGGTTTTACCGCGTCAGCGTGAATTTGCAACGAATCACTGCCGTATTCCAATTCGTAGGTAAAGGTTACAGTTTTGTATGGCAATTTGCCCGGTTTGCGAATCGGAATCAACGGCAAATTCAACGCATAGGCAAGCGGTGCGGCAAAAATAAACCCGCGAGCTTCCGGCGCAACAATCACGTCAATTGTGCCGATTTCACGAATTTTTTCCGCAAGTTGTTCAATGGCTTGATGATACGCCGCACCGTTTTGAATCAACGTAGTAATATCTCGAAACAAAATCCCTGGAATCGGAAAGTCCGGAATTTCTCGAATAAACTCTTCCAATCGGAGCATCGTTGCAACTTTCAGTAAAAAATTTAACCATAATCAGAAAACATGAAAATTTTACGCCGTGAATGCCATTACGTCAAGACGCCTTTCTAACATTAACATTGTTGCCTAAAACATATTTTGATTTGGAGTATATTTTACTACGAAATGCTATCAAAACCGACATATTTTTGCAATACCAATGGGACCTTGACAGAGCCATCCGCTTGTTGGTAAAGTTCCAAAATTGCCACTAATGCACGGCTAATAGCAATCGCCGTGCCATTCAATGTATGCAAAAAATGCGTTCCTTTTTCGCCTTTCACTTTATAACGTGCATTAAGCCGACGGGCTTGATAATCTGTGCAATTTGAGGTGCTTGTTACTTCGCCGTAAGCATTTCTTCCCGGCATCCACGCTTCCAAATCGTATTTTCGATACGCCGGACCGCCCAAATCACCGGTCGCTGTATCCACAATTCTGTACGGTATTCCGAGTCCATCGAAAATCTGACATTCGATTTGCAACATCTCCTGATGTATTGCGTCGCTTTGTTCCGGCAACGTAAACGCAAACATCTCGATTTTTGTGAATTGATGGACACGATAAAGCCCCCGCGACGCTCGACCGGCAGCGCCGGCTTCCGTGCGGAAACAATGGCTGATTCCGCAAAAGCGTAACGGAAGTTCTTCCGTGTCAACGGTTTTATTCGCCAACAATCCGCCGAGTGTGATTTCCGCAGTAGCAATCAAACACAAGTCGGAATTTTCGATGCTATAAATTTGCGTTTCGTTGCCGCGCGGATTGAACCCCGTTCCCTGCAATATGTCATTGCGTGCCAAATCGGGAGTCGTCATCGGCGTAAAGCCCGATTTCATAAGATTTTCCACTGCATAATGCTGCAAAGCGATTTCGAGCAGAACCGCTTCTTTTTTCAAAAAATAGAATCCCGCGCCAGCCACTCTTGCGCCGCCATCAAAATCAATTAAGCCAAGTTTTTCCGCAATTTCAACGTGATCCTTCGGCTCGAAGTCAAATTTCGGAATTTCAGTTTTTCCCAACGCAAATTCGAGATTCGCCTGATCGTCTGCACCAATCGGCGCGTCGGGATGCGCCATATTTGGAATCGCGCGGTGAATTTTGTCTAGTTCATCAGAAATTTTGTCCAATTCGTTCTTTATGACGGCTGTCGTTTCACGGACAATGCGACCTTCTTCGACGGATTTTTGTTTTTCGTCCGGCAACTTCGATTTGCCAATCAGCTTGGACACGTCGTTTGCTCGGCGATTGAGGTCTTCGAGTTGCTGTTGTTTTTCTTTTCGCAATAGTTCCAGTGTCACAAATCGTTCCATGTCCACCGCGACGCCGCGATTCGCACAATTTTTTTTGACCAATTCCACATTATCAAAAATGAATTTCCGATCCAGCATTTCAAATTCCTTATTTTTGCAGCAAAGAACAAAAGAGAAAACAGACTTTAATTTTAAAGTTTAGCGAAAAAAAATTTTTTGACAAACCCCGATATTGATAAAATCATCGCGTGGGTATGATTTTACAACGGAAGTTCCTTTGCATACAGACAAAAATCTATGGGGGACTTCTAAAAACATCATTTTCAACACATGTGAAATAAGCAGGAATTTGGCATAAAAATCTTTGGGAATGGCTAAAAATAGCTGAATCCAAGCTGAATAGGAGTTATATTTGAACTGAATCTAGCCGCCGCAACATGAGTTAAAATATTTCAGGATAATTTTGTACATTTGTAACAATAAAATAGGGAGAAAATTATGCTACTTTTGATTGATCTTACTTTTATAGTAATTACACTCTTTGTAGTAATAATAGGCGGTGGTACGGCTAGTTTATGTATTGATTGTCCGGGTTTCTTTGCTATGATTCTCAGTTTACTGTTATTTGTTATCGGGAGCGGCAAGTGGTCGGTGTTTTGGCGAGGATTGAAATATCTTTTTGCGTTTCGCCGCAATTCGACAACGGACGTCCGACAAGCATTAGAAATTTTCCGATTTTTCCGTACATTAAGCATTGTCAGCGTACTGTTCGGCGGATTTTGGTCAATTTCCGGTTTACTTGTAATACTCTCAAATCTAAATCCTCAAATAATTGGTTCCGCTTTGGCTGTAGCAATTTTGACAACATTTTATTCGTTGGCGCTTTCTTTGATGGTCTTTTTACCAATTTCCGTTCATTTCGGCAGCATTTCACGAAAAAATTACAATGACTGACTGGGAAAACTACCGAAAACGGTTACAATTTACGAGGATTCGTTTTTCATAAAGTATTACTCACGTAACCGGAACGCTTAAGGATGCCGCAACAACTTCCAGCCAGTACACCATTGCCTGAAACGCTTCTTTCGGTGTATCACATTATTGAAACGGAAATGAAAGAAATGGACGCAATCTTGTTGAAATTGTTGTCCGATAATATTCCGTTTGTTCACGACGTGGTACATTATGCATTTCAACTTGGCGGAAAACGGCTTCGACCGGCAATAACGCTCCTCTGTTTCAAAGCGGCACGCGGCATAACTTCGCCGTCGCTCGTTTGCCATAAAACACCGCAACCAATTTTAACGGTCGCCGCCGTGCTTGAAATGATTCATACGGCGACGCTGATTCACGACGACATTCTCGACGGAGCGTTTATCCGCCGTCATCTTCAAACAATGCACCTGCGATGGGACGCGGGAATCAGTGTTATGGCGGGCGACATGATTTTTATGAAAGCTCTCGACATTGTTTCGCAATTAGACGAACCGACGGCATATCGGATTCTCGCAAAAGCGTGTCATGCAACTTGTTACGGCGAATTAAGACAAATGAGTACGCGAAGCCGCTTTGATATTTCCGTGAGCGATTATCTGGAAATTGTCGCCGGGAAAACAGCCGCGTTGATTGAGTGCGGTAGCCAACTGGGAGCGTATTATGCCGCCGCCGAAAAAAAAACAATCGAGGAATTTTACCAATTCGGGCATGAAATTGGAATTGCGTTTCAAATAGTGGATGACATTCTCGACGTAATCGGCGACGAAAAAAGAATGGGAAAAACGCTTGGCACGGACATTGCTCAACAAAAACCAACATTGCCGCTTCTCCTGTTCTTTGAATCGTTGACCGAATGGGAACGCGCGAAAGTCACGCAAGAATGTACGAAACTGCATAAAAATCAACAATATGTGCAAGATTTAGTAACGCGAATTGCTCAAAGCGACGCGATTGACGCGGCGATGATGCGAGCGAATCATTTCGTCAATTCTGCAATAAACCGAATGCGGCGTTTTGAGAAAAATCTTTCGCTAAATGCTGAATCACAACAAGCAATCGCCGCACTTTGCGAGCTTGCCGCTTTTGTCGTCAAACGAAAAAAATGAGTGGAAACTCTCTCGACGAAAGTCGTCTTGTCAAAAAGCAAATTCTGAAATCAAAAAGGAAATTTCTGTCCTCGAAGTTCCTCAATTCCTTTGATTTTTCAGAAACACTTGAGACAAAAGAGATATTGGGAATTTGTCGCGACTTGCTGATTGTTTGCCGCTCGCTCTATATCAGTTATCCCCAATACTCTCTCTTGTCCTTTAAAGTCCTTTTTTAATAAAAACCGAAATCCAAAGAGTGAAGAGTCAACTATTTTTTCGCGGACGATCTATAGCCCATGAAAACCAAGAGATTTCTTGCGAGAGAAAACGCAAGCAACGAGTAAATGAGAAACAGCGTTTGCCAGCCGATGGTCGTATCGTGTCCGGGACCGAAACAGCCGCAGGAAATGTCCAGTCCGCGAAGCCACGCGGCACTTTGTACCGTCGCAAAACTGAGAAACAAAAAGAGCGTTCCCAAATGCGCGGCGTCTAAACATGTTCGCGTTAAAAAGCAAACGGCAAATGCCAGTTGAATCAAAGGCGTCCCGATTGCCGCCATTTGACCGATTCCCGGATTGACCAATTTGTAAGCGTAAACCGAACCGAGAAAGAAATACGGATTGCCCCAATGCGGGATTCCCGAAAGCAAAAAGATAATGCCGAAAAGCCACGTAACAAAACGGTCAAATCTTTTGACAAACGAAAATTTGGTTAGCAAAGCGGAAATTTCTGATTGTTGCGTTTCAATAATTTGACTCATGTTCTTTGCCTCTTCTTCTTTCACGATTCTTTGAGCATATCGCGAAGTTTCATTCCACCGCCAAGCAACAGCATAATGATTCCTAACGCAAT
>JAIRYX010000120.1 GCA_031267635.1 Planctomycetaceae bacterium | reverse complement strand
CATCATCCAGCGAAAATATGAAATAATCAGATCAACAATATTTCCTGTTTATTTCACATTTTGGAGCGGGATTGATTTCTAAAATACTGTAACGATTCAGTTGTTCAAGCCAAATCAGTCCGCACTGAGCGGCTGAATAATTACGATAGCTCATGCGCAACATGAGTGAATAATTTTGTATCCCTATTTTTATTCAGTTTGTCTAATTGATATAGGGCAAAATTTACTTTCTCCCCAAAATGTGAAATAAGCAGACAATATTTCAATTATTGTTCTTTCATTAACATCATGGAATCTTCACAACTTCATGACCCGCACGAGTGAACAGAGCTTTGTAAAGATCAAAATCAATGTTTTCATTGATAAAATGCACGCTGCCGTCGCATAGAGAAGCGTTAATGCCTTTGGGATGATCGCTCTTTGCCCCGCGAGTGAAACGCATGGCATTGACGTTATTAATCTTGTAGTTTTCCATTGTGTTGCGGGATGGTTCGGCATAAACCACATAACCTTGCGATGCGTGATTGACCCAAAAAAACGGATTGGAACCGTGGGTGGCGCGGTGGTCTTCCCGATGGGATTCTCTGGAACAACCGCTGTGAATACATTCAAGAGTAAGAAACGTATTTGACAGCCCATCTTTAATATCAGAGACTTTGGTTGCACTGTTATTCCAAAAAATCGCCTCGTCATGTTCAAACACCCGTTCCGGCCAAGAACTTCCGCCATTCACCCCATAATCTTTATTTGTTTTTCGCGGCGCAACCAATAGTGTGGAAGGACAGGCAAAGACGGAAGGCATATTTTCCGCTACAAACTTGTTTTGAGGGTCGCCCAGCGGACCTTGCCCCGTATGGTACGAACCGTCGCCTCCATCCGGCGTATAAGCCAATAAATCGAAATTGACTTTTTCATAAAGAGAAGTCTGCTCCAGTTGCGGCAATATGAAAACGGGCCAACCGATGGAACCGCAGTAAATACGGGCTTCAATCACCCCGTTGCCGCTTCTGACTGTGGTGTGACAACCATCCTGAGCATATTTTTCAAAAGTAATGTTTCCCGGAGGAAACGTTTTCAAGGCGTCGTGATAGGTAACTAACGCCAGCGAAATTTGTTTGATGTTGTTCTTGCAATGCGACCGTCGTGCCATTTCACGCGCCGCCTGAATCGCAGGAATCAAAAGCGAAATCAACAACGCGATGATTGCAATCACCACCAATAATTCGATCAATGTAAAAGCGTCACGACGATATTTCATGATTCTTTCCTTTCTGCTTTGAAAATAAAAAACGGAAGTAAGAGACAATGGAGTGCCAAAAGAGGCGGCGTCATCAAAATTAAATAACATTTCATCTTTTCTCCTAGTTTAAAAACACGACAATAATAAGAATTATCAACAAAATCGCTCCGGCGCCAATAGCAATCCAGATCGCCGACTTGGAAAAAAGACCGACGGATTCCCGTTGTCCTTGTCGAAAACCTGACTGTCCTTGCATATTGAACCCTTTGGGTTGCTGTTGCTTCAATGAATGTTGGGGAATAACAGATGACGAACGGAAGGAGCGATTCTCACGGCTTTCACGAATCAAAAGCACAATTTTCCACGTCAATATTCCCAATCCCAAAAACACGAATGGCAATATCCAAACCCACCACGGCGTTGCAACCGGATAACCTTCGGCGTCAATTCGCTCCATTGTTATCAGATGATAACACAAATATCCTGCCGCCGCAACCAGGATGAGACCGACCGGAATCAACCACACGATCATTCCTATTTCCCGCAATGCGGAAAGATTGAGACGATCAAGAAGCGGCGTTCGTTCGGCTGGAACTCCGGCACGAAACCGCGTTTTGTTGGAATTGCCTTTGAGTGACGTATTAAAACCTTTGGAAGTCGCGGCAGTCGGTTGTTGAATTGCTGATTTTGCCGGTTTGGAAACCATTGGCACGGAAGTTCCGGACTCACGAAATGCTTGTATGACTTTGTAAAACAAAAGTCCGACAATCACGGCAACCCAAAGCGTCGGCCATCCCCACCAGGGAACGGATGAAAACGAAAAGTAACCGTTACGATACGCCAACACTCCTCCGACAAGAAGAGCAATACCAAACACCACTCCAACGGAACGCCATAAAACGATCTTGATGTTGCTTTCTTCTTCCTCCTTGTTTTCCCGATATTTTTGAAATCTCAAAATGCCGCCCAATACGGCGGCAATCAAAAGCCCGCAACCAAGCGGAAGACACCACCACGGATATTTAATTCCATGAAACTTGCCGATAAGCGACTTTAAGATTCCAGCCATATCCGAATGCACGCAAATCAAAATGAACATCAACCCAAAAACAATGATCGTCAAAAGTCTTTGCAGTTGCGTCAAATGGTTCCGGTGTTCGTTCTGTTCCTTTGTTGTAACACGTCGAACGAGAAAATAGCGGACAACCGTACCAATGACAATGATCCAAAAAACTGGCCAATACCACCATGACCGATAATGAATTTCGGTCATGCGAAACGCATTATTGATGAGATGAGAGACATATTCAAACCGTTTCCCGACGACGAAAAAAACAAAAAAACTAATAATGAAAAGACCGACAAGCAATGCAATCCAACCCCATTTCGGAACCAAACGGCACGACTTGTTTTGAGAAGCCACTGAGGAAATCGGCGATTCCTTTTGCACAACCTGTTGAAGAGGTCGTGCATGACTTCCAATGCTCGGCTGAAACTTTCCCATGTTTTTACCTTTTCAAATAATAAATTTGAATCAAATATCGGTTAGCCAATATCCAACCGATATTTGATTTTTCTCTTAACTTATGGAGCTAGTTTATCTTCGGGCTTTTTCTGCTTTGGGAGAAGTTGTTCCTTGACATATTACTGGTCAATTTCTCGAAGCACGGAAAATTCAATCGTTGTTTGTTTGCCGTCTTCTTTTTCCAGAGGGGACTATATTAAGAGCAACCATTTTATTTCCGACCTACTTGTTTTATTCTATATCTTCCGGTTTCGGCTCTGGTTTTTTGACTGTTTTTTCGGTTGGTTCAAAAATAACATCCGGCATTGCAAATTCCAGTTTCTTCATTGGTTGTGATATGACATAATCATACCCTGATTTATTGAGTTCACCGAGTGGAAATGTATAATATCCGCCGGTTTGAATTGCAAAAGTTACTGTTCCGTCTGTGTAACGTGAGTCGTAGGGTGGTCTTTTATCCCAAAATTCAAATTTCATTTTCTGACCGTGATGAATCGGTTTATCTGATTTATTATACCAGATTTTCCATTTTGCCGCTTCGATTCTGTTTTCTTCTTCCTGACGGCGCAACCGTTCCACATCTTCGGCATTGTGTTTAAGTACCGGTTTCCACTGTTTTGGAATTTCTTTTACTCCATGCGGTAAAACCGGAGTGACTCCGTCCTTTTGCAGAATGTGTCCCGAAAGCCAACGAGACGATCCGCATACAATAAGAGGATCGGGTGGAAATGAAACTACCTGTTGAATTGGGACTTCGTGCATAATAATAAGATATATTGCATTTTTAGAAATAAAACCGACAAGTTGACGGCTCCACTCTCCCGACTCACGCGGAATGGGAAACTTTCTATCCCAGTCATTTGACGGTACTTTGGCTTCGACCAATTCATGAAGGTTTTCAACATTGGAAAAAACCGTACCTTCCCTCAAGACAGAGGGCGAATTGGATAACATCTTATTTACTTCATTTGACGGGATTTTTGTAACTTTCAGAAGTAGTTCTTTTAACTCTTGATTACTGATTCCTTTTTTAACATCTAGTTCCTTGGGAATTATTGATAGGAGCATGCCACTGCCTGTTTCTTGTTTACGAAACTGAATCCCGTCCGCTTCCCATTCCCAATAAAGCATATCACTTAAAAAGGAATTTTTTGCCAAAACGAAGCGGCTAGGAACCGCCGTTTCAAGATTGGAAATATAATTTTCATTCAAATAGAGCCAGGTTTTTACATAACAAAAGTTTTGAATTTCCGGCGTCAATCGGTAATCTCCAAATAAATCCATCCTGGAGGGAGATGGCGGGAACGAACCAAGTACACGTCCAAGAAAAATAGAACCCGTTTTCTTGCCATACCCAATATCACCCAATAATTCTACATAGTTACTTTCTAATTTTTCATTTGTTTCCATTCCGCGTTCCTTTTGCGCATCCAAGTATCCGCGCATGAGTGCTTCACGTAATGTTTCTTGTGCCAATACACAATTTAGTGTAGTAAACAAGATAGAAACAAGCACAAAACAAAAAATCATCCATTTGTTAAATTTCATAAATCACCTTTCATGTGGTTAGGGTAGGGGAAATTGTTATCGTTAAAACTAGGGACGGTGTAATCGATAATCATAATCAAGAACAACGCTCATTGGTCGGAATTTTATGCCATTGAAATGGCTCTATTGGATCATTCGTCGGTAAATACTCTAGTTTATAAAAGAGCCATTCCAGCGTATCCATGACCATATAACGGAAGTTCCTTTTCAATCAAACAAGAGTTTCCACTGTAAGTCATTGATACTTTAATATTTATGTCAAATTTTTGTTTTTGATTTACCGGCTACATTTTTTTGTTTTGGTGTTTGG
>JAIRYX010000003.1 GCA_031267635.1 Planctomycetaceae bacterium | reverse complement strand
ACCACCAGTTTTTCAAGATCGAGTTTACGCCGAATCGCTCGCGGCAAATATTTTTTCAGAAACGCAATGGCAAGCGTCACTATGCCAAACGTTTCCTCAAAAAATAAGTTGTGCGTCACTCTATATTCATCTACAATATGGTTTTTCCGCTTGCTCGCCATATGCCTGGATGCCGTAAAATTTCAATGGTCAAAAATATATCCTATTGTACATCGAAAATTTTTGAAAGACAAGAGAAAATATCGTTACCGACGGATATTTTGTTGTTGGACAAAAATAAAATTCGTAGCTATGCAGGCGATAAAATCAAAACGCGACCTTATGCCCTTATTTTGCGTTCGTCATCCATCATCTAAAAAATAAGGGCATAAGGGCGCATTTGTTGGCTACTGAGGTTGTTTTGTTAAGAAAATTAGGTGAAAATGAGGTTTGCGCGAAGCTATCGACGCGCCCTTATGCCTATCGGAAAAACTTTCCCATTGCAGCCCTTATTTATCAAGTTTCCCTTGGTAGCCAACAGATCCCTCTCAAAACGCGCCCTTATCTTATCAATTCAATCAATCTTTCTGCCAAATGTGAAATAATTAGAAAATTTACCGGAACTCTTTTCTTCTCGCTTGCATTTTTGGAAAAAATATGAATAATCAATTTGGATGGAAGATTTTTCGGATTTTCAATGACAACAAGAACAATTTTTTCGAGGAAAAAGTTATGAAACGACGTGAATTTATGAAAACCGGCGTGCAAACTTCGCTTGCAATCGGAGCCGGTTTGACCATTTTGAAAAACAAGTCCGTTGCGGATACTTCGGCAAATAACAAAATCAACATTGCGTTGATCGGTTGCGGCGGACGCGGACGGGACTTGTTGCACGGTTTCAATTACGGAAATAATACGCGAATCACCGGCTTTCAGGAATTTGAAGATGTGAATGTGGCGTATTGTTGCGATGTGCGAAAAGAACGCGGCGAACCGGTCGCGGCAAAAGCGAACGCAAAATACGTTCCCGATATGCGGACGGTTCTCGACGATAAAAATGTTGACGCGGTGATCAACGCATTGCCGGATCATTGGCACGCACTCGGAGCGATTCTCGGATGTCAGGCGGGCAAAGATGTTTACACCGAAAAACCCGCATCGCATTCCGGCTGGGAAGGTCAAAAAATGGTCGAAGCCGCGCGAAAATATAAACGAATCGTTCAACACGGAACGCAAAACCGTAGTGCGCAATATAACATGGACGCGAAAAAATATATTGACGATGGAAAACTCGGTAAAGTGCATCTCTGCCGCGTCTTCAATCAGAAGCGGGGAACCGGTTCGTTCAAATTTAAAAATGAAACCGTTCCCGAAGGTTTGAACTGGGGCGCGTGGCTCGGACCGGCGAAAGAACGTCCGTTTTCTTCGGCGCTTATGAACGGCAGTTGGCACGACGTTTGGGATTTTTCCGCAGGCGACGTGTTGAACGACGGCGTTCATCAAATTGACCTCGCGCGTTGGATTATCGGTAAAGAGATTCCAAAATCCGCGTATGCAATCGGCGGACGTTACACCGATCCGAACAGCGACTCGCAAACGCCCGACACGTTGATTGCCTCTTACGAATACGACGACTTGACGTTCACGGTCGAGGAGACGCTTTACACCGATTACATGTACAAAATCGACAGCACGGTGCGGCAAACCGACATGTTTCCGTATTGGATGCAATGTGCCACGCGAATCGAAATTTACGGCACGAAAGGTTTCATGATTGTCGGTCGGCACGGCGGCGGATGGCAAGTGTTTGACCGTCCGAAAGACCGCAAGCCGGTAGTTGCGGCACAAGGTTTCGGACGATTCCCCGAACCGGAACACAAGCGGAATTTCTTGGATTGCATCCGCTCGCGCGAACTTCCTAACGCGGATATTGAAAAAGGACACATCAGCACGTCGCTTGTTCATTATTCGACTATTTCCTATCGTCTCGGCGGCGTAAAACTTGACGTCGACGTTGCAACAGGCGTTCCGAAAAATCCCGAAGCGGCTCAATATTGGAAACGCGATTACCGCGAACCTTACATTGTGCCGGAGGAAGTGTGAGAAAGCATCAAAGAACGAATGCCGCTCTGTTCTTGTCGATTATTTTGAATTGGTATTAACAAAAAACGTAACTATTCCGTCGCTCCAAGCCAATAAATCCGCACTTGGGCAACTGAATAGTTACTGTTAATTTTACCGAAAAACATCATCATTTTCGTAACTATTCAGTTGCTCCAAGCCAATACACCCGCACGGCAACTGTATAGGTATTCGTACCCGAACGGCTTTACCATTGCCGCCCTTATTTATCACATTTCCCTTAGTAACTCGAATTGCCCCCCAATTATGCGCCCTTATTTCCTTATTTTTCAACGGTAAAATTTGTTGAAAATGAGGTTTTTAGAAACTCTCTTGACATTTTTTATATCATGGGAAATTGAGGGACTTCGTATTAATTACCCAGTGCGGATCAATTGGGCTTGGGCAACTGAATAGTGACGGCTTGACATTTCGTAAGATTTTCGGTATTTTTTACAGACGCTTATCAATGTTTTTAGCGGTTTTAAAAAAGACAATTGAGGAATAACCCAATATGAGTAGCGATTTACCTGTTTTCATTTCGCGAAAAGAAGCGAAAAGCCCGTTTTTTGTGGGAGTTGATCTCGGCGGAACAAATGCCAAGATAGGAATTGTTGACGATAACGGTCACACGCTTTCTTACGTTTCCATGCCAACGGAAGTCGAGAAAGGGCCGGTTGATGCGACACGGCGGATGTCCGATGCGATTTTATCAGCGATTCGTCAGGCAGGATTGACGCACGAAGAAGTTGTGCGCGTTGGACTCGGTTCGCCCGGAACAATGGATATTCCGGCGGGAAAACTGGTCAAACCGGGAAACTTTCCGGGCTGGGAAAATTTTGGTATCCGCGACACATTGTCGGAGTTTTGCGCCATTCCGGTTTCGTTTGAAAACGACGCAAACGCGGCGGCATTCGGAGAATACTGGACGGGTTCCGCGAAAGAATTCAATAGCATTCTTCTTTTCACATTGGGAACCGGCGTTGGTTGCGGACTTGTGATTGCCGGACGGACGCTGGTCGGCGAAAATAGTCATGGCGGCGAATGCGGACACAACATCGTGGATCCGTCGCCGCACGCCAGAATGTGTAATTGCGGTTTGCGAGGACATCTTGAGGCATACGCCAGTGCGACCGGCGTTGCAAGACGAACGTTTGATCTTCTGGAGGCACACATTCCAACTTCGTTGCTTGACCGCGTGAATGTCGAAACGATGACGACGCTTGACAAACGTAAATTGCCGAAAATGGTTTATGAAGAAGCGAAAGCGGGGGATCAACTTTCGTTGGAAATTATTCGCGAAACCGCATGGTGGCTTGCTATCGGAACGGTTACATTATTACACACGGTTGACCCGCAATGCGTATTACTTGGCGGCGCGATGACGTTTGGCGGAAAAGGCGACCCGATTGGAGAAATGTTCCTCGAAACATTCACCGACGAAATCAAAAAACGAACGTTTCCGGTTCTAGCGGAACGAATTGTCATTAAATTTGCGGAACTTGGCGGTCACGCCGGTTATCTCGGAGCCGCCGGCGTTGCCCGCGCCGATTATCGAATTAAAGGATTTGCGAATCCATTAACTTGACAAAAAGCGGAACATTCTACTCCTCACACTTGAAATTTCCTGCTTATTTCGCATTTTGGGGGAGGGAATAAATCTTGCTCCTCCACGAGGTAAAATGAACAAAATAGAAACACAAAATGACTCAAATACACGTTAAAACAAATAATGCAAGATATTTAAAATAAAGGGTCGCTGAGGAAATTTGGACTAGTTAGTCGAAAAATTTTATTATTGCAATTTTCCGCAAAATTTCATTATTACATTGTCCGAACGATTTTGTTATTGCAATGATCCGAGCGGCTCGGCTATTGCCGCCCTTATTTATAAACATTTCCTTAGTAGCCAACAACGCCCCCAAAAACTCGCCCTTATGTGTTAGATGATAGATGACACAAAAAATAAGGGCATAAGGGCGCGTATCTTGGGGGACATTCGGGCTACTAAGGGAATTTTATAAATAAGGGCGGCAATGGTAAAGTTTTTCCGGTAAATATAAGGGCGCGTTTTTTGGGCGCGTGGATGGCTTCGCGAAAACCTCATTTTCACCTAATTTTCTTAACAAAACAACCTCAGTAGCAAATGTTTTTTCTCAACACAACAAACCTCATTACCTCATTGTTCCTTTTTTTAATGTGGTAATGAGGTTGTCGTTGAGGTGGATTTATGGGCTACTGAGGTTGTTTTGTTAAGAAAATTAGGTGGAAATGAGGTTTTAATTAGAAGTCCCCCCTTTGTGCGCCTTCGTCGCCTTTGTGGTAAAAAATAAACTCGACTTAGCTTTTTTACCACCAATGCGAAAAAGGTGCACAAAGGATTTATAATGAACAACCTTTGTGTGCCTTGGTGGTAAAAAATAAGGGCATAAGGGCGCATATCTTGGAGGCAATGCGGGCTAATAAGGGAAATTTTATAAATAAGGGCGGCAGTAATAATCAAGTGGGAAGAGCACAATTGCATTTTTATACAATGTTTTTATAATAATCAGGAATTGAAAAAATTTCACCATTCAACAAACGTAACTACCTGGTTGCTCGATACGGATTGATGCGGTTTGATCGACTGAATAGTTACCAACAAACTTTAGAAGGAGACTTTTATGAAACGTTTCTTAACAGTTGCATTTTACGCGGGAATTGCCGCGTTGTGTGCGTATTCAACAACATTTTCATCGTTGGCGTTTGCGGAAAATGGGTTCGTTTCGTTGTCGCCGACCGAATCCGCCAAATGGACGGAAGACGGTAAAGCCGCCGCCGGATGGGTCAAATATGGCGGTGAAGCAACTTTTGAAACGGTCGGCGACGCGATTGTCGGTAAACGCGGTCCCGGTTACAGCACGTTCCTTTGCACGGAAAAGAAGTATTCCAATTTCATTTTCAAGTGCGAAACAAAAATCGATGTGGACGTCAACTCTGGTATTCAGTTCCGCAGTAACACGCGACCCGGAAAATGGGAAAACAAAGATGTTTCCATCGTGTTTGGCTATCAGTGCGAAAGCACGCTGCATCCTGAACATCGGAACGCTTTTGTTTACGACGAAGGACGGCGAGGACGTTGGATTAACGCCGACACGCCGGAATTGATTGAAAAATCCGCCGCCGCGTTCAAAAAAGACGAATGGAACGAATACACGATTCAGTGCGTCGGTCCGTCGATCAAAACATGGCTGAACGGAACGCTTGTTTCTGATTTTATTGATCTTGAAAGTTCAGACGGCTTTATCGCTCTGCAAATGCATGTCGCTCCCCAGGGAGAAGTTCAGTGGCGAAATATTCGAATCAAAGAGCTTCCGGCGACTCCTTGGGTTCCGCTTTACGCCAACGGTAAATTCGGTGATTTGGAATCAAAATGTCTCTGGGAACAAATCGACGGCGATTCTCCTTTTGGTTCGTTTGTTCCAAAATCAATTGCGGTTAATAAAGTTCTGCCGGATGGTACATTGAGTTCTTCGACGCCGCCGAATCAAAAGGAAGATGGAATATTGGTTAGTAAAAAAAACTACCAAGATTTTGCGGTCAAGGTTTCGTTTAAGATGGAAAGCGGCAACAGCGGTTTGTATTTTCGAGCAAAGGAAAATGACCAATCTTATTGGTTGAGCGGTTTTCAATGTGAAATCGCAATGGATTCCAAGGTGAATGCCGCCCTTTGGGAAGTTGCCGGACGCGGCTGGGTTGGAAAGACGCAGCAAACCGAAGCCGTTTCTGCCAAAGCGACCAAGCAAGGCGATTGGAACAATATCGCAACGGTTGCTGTTGGCGACCACATCGTAACGTTCCTGAATGGCGAAACAGTGATGAACCTTATCGATCCGAAACCGACGCACGGCTCGTCAGGCAAAGTTGGTTTGCAACTTCACGGCGGCGGAAGTCAGGGGTGTTTATTCCGCGATTTCTACATTATGCCACTTAACGAAGAAGCGGTAAAACTGATCAACGCGAAATAAAAGCAGCGTGAAACCTTACTGATGATTTCACGTAACTATTCAGCCGATTGTAAACTTTTTTAGTAACTATTCAGACGCCGTGGGGATTGAATTGGTTTGAGGCAACTGAATAGTTACAGAAACGTTTTAATACGAATGCCAAATCCTAAACAATTCGCGATTCTTCACGGTGAA
>JAIRYX010000513.1 GCA_031267635.1 Planctomycetaceae bacterium | reverse complement strand
TTCAAAATCGCCGGATTGTCATCCGAAATTGCTGGGGGATTTCCGAAAAGTTTTCGGGTAAAGGACAAAAGGGACACGAGGGACGTCAGGGACTTTGGGGACTCATTTTTCTGATTTTGCAAACTCTTCGGGGAATTTCTCATTGTCTTTTTCAAGAAACTTGCCCTGTCCCAATTGTCCCTGGAGTCCCTCGTGTCTCTGGGATTGCTCTCTTTCTGATTTTGGCAACTCTTCGGGGAATTTCTCATTGTCTTTTTCAAGAAACTCGCCCTGTCCCAATTATCCCTGGAGTCCCTCGTGTCCCTTGGATTGCTCTCTTTTTGATTTTGGAAACTCTTCGGCGGATTTACGGTTTTCTTTTTCAAGAAACTCGCCCTGTCCCAATTGTCCCTGGAATCCCTCGTGTCCCTGGGATTGCTTGGATTGCTGTAAACATTGAATCAAAATTCTTTTATGATAGAATACGAAGTAACCGTTCACAGAGCGGGATTTATGCACAGCACATCGTTATCACTTGAACTCGCGAGATTTATGTCAGCAGTTTTTATTAAAGGCGGGCGGATTATCGATCCCTCGCAAAGTCTTGATAAGATCGCCAATATCCGCATTGCGGACGGGAAAATCGAAGGGGTCGGCACGTCGGTTTTGCCGAAGCCGGGCGATCCGGTGTTGAATGCGCAAGGGAAAATCGTCGTGCCGGGGTTGATCGATATGCACGTTCATTTTCGCGAACCCGGTCGGGAGGAAGACGAAACAATTGAAACCGGAACGCTCGCGGCTCTTCACGGCGGGTTTACGTCGGTGGTTTGTTGCCCGAATACCGAGCCGCCGCTTGATTCGCCGGGAACTCTGGAACTTGTGCGTCAATTGGCAAACCGCGCGGGAAATAGTAACGTTTATGCGATGTGTTGTATCAGCAAAAACCGCGAAGGCAAAGAACTCGCGGAGCTTGGCATGTTGTTTCAAGCCGGAGCGGTGGCGTGCAGCGACGACGGTTCGCCGGTGACGGATCCGGAATTGATGCGTCGGGCGTTGGAGTATTGTCTTATGTTCGACAAGCCGGTGCTGAATCATGCGGAGTCGCTGCCGTTAACTCAAGGCGGCGTGATGCACGAGGGCAAGGTTTCAATGCTGCTTGGTTTGCGGGGGATGTCGGCGGCGGCGGAAGACGTGATGGTTGCTCGTGATATTGCGTTGGCGGAATTGACCGGCGGACGCTTGCATGTGATGCACCTTTCGACGGAACATTCAGTGCAAACGGTGCGTCGGGCGAAAGATCGCGGGGTTCGCGTCACTGCCGAAGTCACGCCGCACCATTTGACGCTCACCGATGAAAAGCTTCATTCGTTTAATTCCAATTATAAAATGAATCCGCCGCTACGAAGTCAGCGGCATGTCGAAGCGTGTCTGGAAGGGCTGCGGGACGGAACGATTGACGTGATTGCGACCGATCACGCGCCGCACGCTTTAGAGAAAAAAATGCAGGAACTTGACCGTGCGCCGTTTGGAATTATCGGTTTGGAAACGGCGGTTGCCGTACTTACCACACGATTGATTCATCCGGGAATCTTGACATGGACGCAGATGATCGAAAAGATGACATTGAATCCCGCAAATATCCTTGGGCTGCCGAAAGGAACGCTGGCAGTCGGCGCGGATGCGGATATAACGGTTATCGATCCGAATCGTAAATGGACGGTAACGGAATCGGAATTACATTCCAAGAGTAAAAATTCGCCGTATTTGGGCGAGGAGCTGACCGGACGTGTTACCGCTGTGATTCTCGGCGGGAAGATACGGTATGAAATATAAGTTCTCAATGTTTCCTCGCGTTCTTTTGACCTCTCCCTTTCCCTTCTTTAATGCAAACCCAATTTTCAAGTATGAAAAGTCGAATAGAAAGAAAACAATGACAAAGTTTTTCCAATGGAATTTTATGACTGTTTGTGTGTTAGCGTCGTGCGCAGTGTTTATGCCGCAAACAGCGAACGCACAGGAAAAAATCACCATTCACAAAGAGAGCCGCAACGAAGACGGCGAAGTAAAAAACGTCGTCGAGGAATGGCTTCCGCAGGAAACCGCGATTATTATTTGCGATATGTGGAATCAGCATTGGTGCCAAGGAGCGACAGCCCGTGTCGGCGAAATGGCGCCGATGATGGACAACGTTCTCAAATCGGCTCGCGACAAAGGCGTAACAATCATTCACGCGCCGAGCAGTTGCATGGCGGCGTATGAAGATACTCCGGCAAGGAAGCGTGCGAAAGAATACAATGATACCGAAGTCGCCAAATTCCTGAATGGCGAAGCGTGGAATCAGGGTTTACCGTCGGAAAAAGGGAAAGAATGGCCTATTGACCAAAACGACGGCGGTTGCGATTGCAATCCGCATTGTCAAGGCGGCTCTCCTTGGAAAAGCCAAATCGCAACGCTGACTATTGATCAAGAAAAAGACCTTGTTTCCGACAAAGGCGTTGAGATCGGTTCGTTTCTCAAAGCAAAAGGAATCAAAAACGTAATTTTAATGGGCGTGCATACGAACATGTGCGTGATCGGGCGACCGTTTGGACTTCGCAACATGGTCAAGCAGGAGAAAAATGTCGTCTTGATGCGCGACATGACCGACACGATGTACAATCACGAAAGTTGGCCCAACGTCGCTCATTTCAAAGGAACGGATCTAATTGTCGCGTACATTGAAAAATACGTCTGCCCCAGCATTTTGTCGAGCGATTTCACCGGCGAAAAACAGTTCGTGTTCAAAGGAAATGAATAGAGAGCGAATTGTTTCCGATTGATTTCTTTGATTTGTTCTGTAACACGAATCAGTTATTTAATCATGTTTTTAGAGCGCTGACTTAACTTATTGGATTGAGAATCTCTCTTGGCAATCTAATATACATAGCTCGTCTATTTGAAAATTTCAGACCGCACAAAATTATTCCATGTTTCCTTCATTTTCATTTTTTCGACGACCGTCGAATGCGCCGGAATTTCTGGAAGACCGCGAGCAATTTCTTCCGTTTCGCGCGGAAATTTTATTAGAACGAATGTTACAAGATCCGCTGCTTAATGACAAAGAATGCCGTCAATTAAGCGATTTGCATCAAACGTTAGTGACAAATTTTCACGCGGAATATCATACGTTACTCGAATCGCTCAAGCGAGATTTTGTGCCGTTTGATCCCGACTGCGAAACATTGTCCGAGCCGGAATACTCTGTTGAAGAATTGCAAACGATTCAGTTGCGGCTTTATGCGAATATCCGCCGCGTTTTGCAAATCGGCAATTACCGCGAATTGACACGCGAGCAACTCAAGGAATGTTTGGCATTACAGCCGGTCGGCGGTTTGTCGATTTCGGTGGACACAGACAATTTCGATGAGTTTCACGTTTATTATCGCGGAATCCGTAAACAAGAAGAAACGGAAAATTTTCTCTTTTTTCTGAAACGCACTCGTTGGGTAACATTGCTGAAACGTGTGTTTGTGATGGCGCGGTTCAAACAGAAATTCGACGAACGACTGCTTATCAAGATGTTTAAAGACATTCCTATAGAAAACATCAAAATTATCGCGCCGAAAGTGAAACTGGGAATGCCGATTTTTGACCGTGTAAAAATCGGCGGAAGCGTGTTGGGATCGCTGTTTACGCCGATTTCCAAATTGGTTTTTGCGTTTACATTTTCGTGGATTTACTTTTGGGTGATTTTAACCGGCTTGGTAATCGCTGCCGTCAAAGGAATTTTGAGTTTCTTAAACAGCAAAACAAAATATATGCACCGATTTTCCAGCAATTTGTATTTCAGCAACCTTTCCAACAACGGAGCCGCGCTGACAACATTGCTGGACGCGGCGGAAGAACAAGAGGTCAAAGAAACTCTCTTGAGTTATTATATTTTGTACGTTTCTCCGAATCGTGAATTGACGCTGCAAGAATTGGATCAAAACACGGAAAATTGGCTCGAAAAGCAGTTTCATCATTGTCTTGATTTTGAAGTAAACGACGCAGTACGAAAATTGGCAGAAAAAAATTTCCTTGAAATTTCCACTTTGGATACAACGATCCATGTGAAATTGAAGGAAGGAAAATGAGCTAATACTCCTTACGCTTTAAAATTCGAACCGAAAATTCAAGTGCAAGAAACATCCTGAACCTCAAAATGCCAGCTACTACCTTTCAGCAGTATAACCAGAACTTTTCCTGTTACACAGCCACTATAAATTTTACAAAAAAGAAAACATTAGCAAAAATAGAAAAATACTTCGAGTTTCTTTATTAAAACAAAAAAAACTGTTAAAGAATATATTTTAAGAAAAATATATTTCAGGAAACTTATAAAAAAGCATAGAATTTTCAAAAAAGATTTGCACTTAACTTTTGATCTGCTATAATGTTATGTATAAACAGGGCGTAAAATTTACTCTTACTAATGGTCAAATGTTTTTTTCCAGCGGTCGAAAAATAATATTTCGGAAAGGAAGCGAAAACACTCTTGACTTTACTTGCTGCAACATTTACATTTTAAATTTATTATGTATATCAGGATTCGTAAAAGAAACACTCGGATGGCTGATCGTAGTAATAAACGCCGATTGCTCAGCCGCTAATACGGTATGGTATGATTTGAGGAGAATTAGACATGACAAAAAAAGAAATCGTGAAAGCCATTTCGGAACAAGTTGGCCTGCCGCAAATGAAAACGAAAGAAATGGTTCAGAAAACTTTTGACACCATTATTGAAACATTGATTGAGGACAAACGAATTGAATTGAGAAATTTCGGCGTTTTTGAAGTGAAATGCCGTGCATCGCGAAAAGCGCGTAATCCTAAAACCGGCGAAGAAGTTTTGGTGGAAAAAAAATTTGTGGTCATTTTTAAGCCGGGTAAAGCAATGGAAACGAGAGTCCGCGACCTAATGTTGAAAAAAAAACAAAACGACCAACAAAATAGTAGCGAAGCCGAATAATCAAAAGGAGTTTTTATCAACGGATTTTACAAATTTTCGCGGAAAAATCTTAAAATCCAGACTCCACTCTTTCACACCGTTCGATGGTGGATATTTTCTTGTCGCAAATGTACGAAATAAAACGCTCACGTAGGATGAACGTCAATATCAAGCGGCTCGAAAAGTTTGGCATGGTAGCGTTCAATCGCAATAGCTCCCATGACGGCGTTGTCTGTACAAAGGTGCAATGGAGCAATATGCAGACGAATCTTTTGTTTTTTTGCGGCAATTTCCATTTTTTCACGAAATCGTATATTTGCCGCCACGCCTCCGCCAATACACAACGTGGTCATTCTCGTTTTTTGCAAAGCATGGATCGTTTTGCCAACTAGCGAGTCAACCGCCGCTTCTTGAAACGACGCCGCGAAATCAGCAATTTCTTTTTCGCTCAATTGAATTTGAGAAAAATCCACTTGTCCCTGACCGGCGATTTTATAACGAACCGCCGTTTTGAGACCGCTAAAACTAAAATCAAGCCGTTCCGGTGCGTCAAGAAAAGCGCGAGGAAAACGATACGCCTTGGGATCGCCGTTTGCTGCCGCTCGTTGAATTGCCGGACCGCCGGGATACGGTAATCCAAGCATTGACGCCACTTTGTCAAACGCTTCTCCCGCCGCGTCGTCAATTGTCGAACCGAGTAATTCAAAATCAATTGGACTTTGACAGCGGTACAAATTCGTATGCCCGCCGCTGACAATCAAACCGACACACGGGAAAATATCGCAATGTTCGTTGTTGCTTAATGTTTGATTTTTCGCGTATTTCTCCGCCCATGCGACACGGCAGGCGTAAATGTGTCCTTGCAAATGATTGATTGCGATCAGCGGTTTCCCAATTGCAAGACAAAGAGATTTTGCCGCTGCCAAACCGACCAATAACGCACCGGCAAGTCCGGGACGATTCGCAACAGAAACCGCGTCCAATTCTTGAAGCGAAATATTTGCTTTGTTGAGCGTTGCGTCGATGATAGGAAGAATACGCTCCAAATGCGCCCGTGACGCAATTTCCGGGACAACGCCGCCGAAACGTTGATGAAATTCATCTTGCGACGCAACCATTGCACCGAGTACCTCAAGAGTATCAGTAACGACAGCCGCCGCCGTTTCGTCGCAAGTTGTTTCTATGGTGAGGATTTTAAGCATGTTTATTTACGGAAAGAGAAGGGATGATTTGTTTTGAATTTCTTAAACTGTTCCCCGACAAAAGGGAGAATTGGGACTCTGGGGATTCACAAGAGAATGAGAGCTACTCAAAAATCAAAAAACAAATTCCCCGAATCCCAAAAAACTTTTGTGTTCTTCAACACCCCAAACATGGACTTCAGAGACGGCATATTGAAGTCAGAAATTCAAATATTGGCTTCAGAAACCGGAATGTTGAAACCGGACATTCAAATGCTGACGTCAATATTTGAAAGATTGACGCCAGGAAAACCGTTTCGTGCTAATTTATAGCTTTCTCAGCATCACCCGGCTATCCGCGACGGATGCGCCTTTACCTTCGGCGTGGACGATGAGCGGGTTGACGTCAAATTCCGCGATTTCAGGATGATTCACGACCATTGCCGACGTTCGCAAAATGACGTCGATAATTGCCGCGATGTCGCGTTTCGGCGTACCGCGAAAGCCGTCCAGCTTTTTGAATGATTTGATGCTGCGAACCATTTCTTCCGCCGTAACTTTCCACATCGGTGCCAACCTGAATTGGACGTCTTTGAACAATTCGACAAACGTTCCGCCAAGACCGAACATCATCAGCGGTCCTAAACCGCCGCGATTGCAGCCGACAATGACTTCGTCGCCTTCCAACGCCATCTGTTCAATCAAAATCGAATCAATTTTCGCGCCGGGAACATTTTTCTCAATGTTCGTGTAAATCCGGTCGTATGCCTCTTTCGCGCCGTCCGATCCTTCGACATTCAAAATCACGCCGCCCGCGTCGAATTTATGTTTCACATCCGCCGACATCACTTTCATCACGACTTTGCTACCGATACCGGAAACAATCTTCGCCGCTTCGTCTGCCGATTTCGCAATACCGCTTTGGAGCAACGGCAGTTTATACGCTTCAAAAAGCGGACGCGCTTCCGCTTGCGTCAGATATTTTTCCGTCGCGTTGCTGAGATAACTGTCAATGACCTTTTTCGCAGCGGCAACATCCACATCTTTATATTCGACATATTCCCGATTCTTTTGTGATTTCATTGCGACCAATTGAACGGCGGCGGCAAGCGATTTTACCGCGTCTTCGGGAAACGCATAGTTGGGCACGCCTTGATCAATGAGATTCTTCACGCCTGCCGCCACTTGTTCCACGCCCATAAACGCGCCGACAACCGGCTTGCCGATTTTCTTCACCACGTCCGGCAAAAGCTTTCCGCAATTATCGGAATCCGTCATTGATTGCGGAGTCAACACAATAACGCCGAGATCAACATTCGGATCAGCCATCACGATTTCCGTAGCAACTTGATATCGGTCGCTGTGAGCGTCTCCGATAACGTCCACCGGATTATGCAATGCCGCGGCGTCGGGAATTAACGGGTTGTCTTTGAGTTTCTGTTCGGTCGTCTCTTCGAGGCGAGCCAACTTCAAGCCGGCGGCGATTGCGGCGTCGGTTGCCATAATACCGGGACCGCCGGCGTTTGTAATAATTGCCAAGCGGTTGCCTTTCGGTAACGGTTGCGTGGTGTAAAAAGCCGCCAAGTCGAAGAGTTCGGAAATCGTCTCAACACGCTGCACGCCGGACTGTTTGAAGATCGCTTGATACTCCGCGTCGCCTCCGGCAAGCGAACCGGTATGAGAGGAAACCGCTTTAGCACCTTCGGCGCTGCGTCCCGACTTGATGCACAAAATTGGTTTCCCTTTTTCCCAAAACGTCTTGCTTGCCACGTCGATGAATCGTTGGGCGTTTCCAATGGATTCGAGATAGAATGCAATGGCTTTTGTTTCTGGGTCGTCCGCCAAGTATTCCAGCAAGTCAATTTCGCTCACATCGGCTTTGTTGCCGAAGGATACGAATTTACTGAATCCGATTTGGCGGGCTTCGGCGTAATCAAGAACGGAAGTACAAAACGCGCCGGATTGACTGACAAAGCCGAGGCGTCCTTTGAGCGCGGATTTGGCGGCGAAAGAAGCGTTCAGATTGCTGTAAGGGTTAATGACGCCGAGACAGTTGGGACCAATAAGCGGAATACCTGCCGCACGGACTTTGGCGGTAAGCTGTTTTTCGAGTTCCGCGCCTTCTTTGCCGGATTCTTTGAAACCAGCCGAAATAATGACGAGACCTTTGATACCTTTCGCTTGACATTGATCAACGGTATCGAGAACAAATTTGGCGTTGAGACAGAGAACGGCGAGATCGATGTTTCCGGGAACATCGCCTACTGTTTTATACGCCTTTTTGCCGAATATTTCGTCTGCTTTCGGGTTGATGGGATACACGTCGCCGACAAAAGGCTGCCCATCTTTGGGAGCGACAAGGTTGGCGAGGAGGTCGTTTCCAACGGTTCCGGGTTTTGTGGACGCACCGACAACCGCAACAGATTTCGGATTAAAAATTGCGTCAAGTTTGGAATTTGAATTTGCCACGTGAAAGTCCTTTCGTTGATCGTGAGAGAGTCGAACGGTGGTTTTGTGCTTAACTAAGAGAACTTGGCTAACATAGTCAATATTCGCTTTGTCATTAATTGAGCGTCCGCTCATGAACAGCAGAGACACAATGGATATGCTGTTGCAAGAAACGGAACATAACGTCTATTTATTTTACAGTGTTTGCTGTTTATGGGAAGTTAGGGCTGAAAAAAATCGTGCCGCGTTTGGCTTGATGATGTTCCGTGGCGGTCTATTTACATCTCGTGATGAAAGGAGCAACGAGAGAATCGGGAGACTCGTGAAACGGAGTAAATCTCCTCAAAAATTTGCTCAAAGATTCCCCAAGCGGCGTGTCTGATTCTCAAAAGCTCCTTGACTTCGGAAGTCTCGCGGCGGGATGGCAGGGGGCGTACAGCTCAACTTATCTTTCGTTTGTCCTTGACTTACATGGCTGGCGTTACCGACCTGTGATGGGAGATACGATTTCCGCTCCTATCCGGCATTGGCAGAGATTTTGAAGACGCAACGATTCAGTCGAATCACACGTTTTTTACTCATATTACGCAGAATCGCGTTTCAATCCACAAGCGGGATGTTTCAGTCCGCAAGCGAGGCGTTTCAGTCCGTAAGCGAGGCGTTTCAGTCCGCAAGCGAGGCGTTTCAGTCCGTAAGCGGGATGTTTCAGTCCGCAAGCGAGGCGTTTCAGTCCGCAAGCGGGATGTTTCAGTCCGCAAGCGAGGCGTTTCAGTCCGTAAGCGGGATGTTTCAATCCGCAAGCGGGATATTGATGGAGCGTCCACTGCCGGTCGCCGACTTTCCGGCTTACGTCCGCGTCGTAAAAAATCAATACGCAGCGGCTCTTTCATCAAAAACTTTACCCAGAACTTCAAAACCGCCTAATCGCCCTCATGTTTCAAAGAGACAATTGGGACAGCCGGAACTTTTGGGGTAAATGAAATCATGAGGAAAGAAGGATATATTTTCAGGAATTTTACTTTATTCCACAAGTCCTTTGTTTCCAATACTTTGGATCATCTTTCGGGGAATTTCACCGTCCCAAAAATCCCTAAAACCCTAAAAATTCCTTCTCCCAACGGAAATCTCGTTCTTAGGAACGGAACTTTCGTTCTTGGGAACGGAACTTCCGTTCTTGGGAACGGAACCTTCGTTCTTGGGAACGGAACCTTCGTTCTTGGGAACGGAACCTTCGTTCTTGGGAACGGAACCTTCGTTCTTGTCTGCGGAACTTTCGTTCTTGGGAACGGAACTTTCGTTCTTGGGAACGGAACCTTCGTTCTTGTCTGCGGAACTTCCGTTCTTGGGAACGGAACCTTCGTTCTTGGGAACGGAACTTTCGGTTGATTAAGTGACAAAAGGGACTTTAGGGACTCTGGGGACGGTGTATTTTCCGAAAAATACGGTAAATCATCCGAAAAACATGGTAAATCGTCTGAAAAATACGGTAAATCGTCCGAAAAGCACGGTAAATCACCCGAAAAGCATGGTAAATCATCCGAAAAGCATGGTAAATCGTCTGAAAAACACGATAAATTTTCCGAAAAACATGGTAAATCGTCCGAAAAGCACGGTAAATTTTCTGAAAAACATGGTAAATCGTCTGAAAAACACGGTGTATTTTCCGAAAAGCACGGTAAATCGTCCGAAAAGCACGATAAATCGTCTGAAAAACACGGTAAATCGTCTGAAAAACACGGTAAATCGTCCGAAAAATACGGTAAATCATCCGAAAAACACGGTAAATTTTCCGAAAAGCACGGTAAATCATCCGAAAAACACGGTAAATTTTCTGAAAAACAGGGTAAATCGTCTGAAATGCACGGTAAATCGTCTGAAAAGCACGGTAAATCGTCTGAAAAACACGGTAAATTTTCCGAAAAGCACGATAAATCGTCCGAAAAGCACGGTAAATCGTCTGAAAAATACGGTAAATTTTCCGAAAAACATGGTCAATTTTCTGAAAAATCAAGAGCCGAAGATTTTTTGCCCCTACTCAAGAACCTTATTCTGTTCCCAAAGCCCCTAGAGTCCCGTTCACCGCGTTTTGGAATGATTATCAACGCCGGTATCGGTATTGGACACTCCGTCAATAATCATCTTTCGGGCGGGGTCGAGATTTTGCATAATATGAGGTAAGATTATCATAGAACCAAAAAAAGGAGAACGAATTTGGTTTATTGGAGTGTCCCAAAGGCAAATTGCCTCGTGTTTTTCGTGAATTGCCTCGCGTCTTGAGTGAATTGCCTCGCGTCAATTTCCCCCAACCAACTGGAAACTTGTAGAATTTATAGAAAAATCACTTACGATGAAACGTTTTCAATCCCCAACCGACCGTCCCGCGCAAAAAAAGCCGCGTCTCTTGCTTTTGATCCTTTCGCCGATTATGATAACCGTAATCATTACGGCGTTGTCCTCGCGTCTTGCCCTTTCGCAGACGCGGACGCCGCCCTATGAGCCGCCGCAGTTTCAGCCGGCGTTGCCGCTGAACCGTCCGCCGCAGACCAATTCGCCGCCAATACCGCCGCCGAACGCTCCAGTCACGGCGTCGGCGGTACCAACAGTCAATCCGAACGCTCAACCAACAAACTCCATTGCAATGATGAAAGAAAATGAAATAAACGCGCCGATTCAAATCGGTCCCGACGTGCCTCAAGTTACCGCGAAAACCTCGTATCCGGGCGGAATCACTGTCGCGGAGCTGGCAAACGGTTTGACGATTATTGTGCAAGAAATGCATACGGCGGAGGTCGTCAGCGTGCGATGTTTCGTCAAAAATACCGGCAGCGCGTATGAAGAAAAATGGAACGGAAGCGGCGTAAGCCATCTTCTGGAACATCTCGTTGCGGGCGGCTCTACGACACGGCGGACAAAGGAAGAAATCGAAAAACTCGTAGATAAAATGGGCGGCGCGACAAACGCTTTTACGTCGAACGACGTCACCTGCTTTTACATCGATACCACAACGCCGCACGCTCCGCTCGCGATTGAAATTATTGCCGAGGCGATGCAGTTTGCCGCAATTGATCCGTCGGAGTTTGCCGGCGAACATAAAGTGGTCAAACAGGAATTGCTCGACGGCGAAAGCAACCGTTCGCGAGTGTTGTGGAAGATGTTAAATTTGACGTCGTATCTGGAACATCCGATACGTCATCCGGTCATTGGTTATTCCGATGTTCTGGAGAAGCTGTCGGTTGAAGACGCGAAAGCGTTTTATGCGGAACGTTACGTTCCCAATAATCAAGTGTTTGTTGTCGTCGGCGACGTCGAGACAAACGCGGTGTTGGAACAGGTAGCGCGAGCGTTTGCCGGCCGGTTACGCGGACGGGACACTTATATTCCCGCGACGGAAGAGCCGTTGCAGACGTCGCCGCGCGAAGCCAGCCGCGAAATGGACGGACAAACGATTGATTTAGTCTTTGCGTGGCCTACCGTGAAATTATCCAATCCTGATATGTATCCGCTTGACGTTGCGGCGTCAATTCTTACGCAAGGGGAAAGCTCGCGTTTGGTGCGCCGGCTCAAATACGAAAAGCAACTTGTTCTTGGAATCGGCGCGTCGAATTATACGCCGTCGAATGTGAACGGAATGTTTCGGCTTTTCGCGGCGATGACGCCGGAACAATTTGAAGAGGGACAACAAGAAATTCTCAACGAAGCGTATCGTCTTCGGGAGGAACTCGTAACGCAACAGGAACTTGATAAAGCGAAAAAACAAAAAGAAGCGGAACTCATTTTCAGTCGGCAAACCGCGCAAGAGCTTGCAACGTCGCTCGGTGTGAATTATATTTCGACGGGAGACCCGCTGTTTGATGAAAAATATGTCGAGGAAATCCGCCGAGTGACTGCGGAAGACGTGCGAAATGCCGCGCGGAAGCATCTGGTTCCGCGACGTCAGACGCGAATCGTGATTGTCCCGCCGGGAAAAATTCCGCAATCGTCGGGCGACGTTGCGGGAAAAGAGATCGGCGAAGTGCGAGCGGTGAAACTTCGGAATGGGATTCGCGTGTTGGTGAAGCGTCAGGCGAATTTGCCGATTGTTACGGTCTCGGCGATTACGTTAGGCGGTACGTTGACCGAAACGCCGGAAAATGCCGGACGTAGCTCGTTGTTTGCCGCGATGCTGGATAAAGGAAACAAACGAATGAACGCCGAACAAATCGCAACTTATTTTGATTCTATCGGCGGAGAGATTGCGTTTTCCGGCGGACGTAATACGGTGTACGGAAGTATTGCCGTTTTGAAACAGGATTTTGAAAACGCGACGCAATCGCTTGCCGATTGCTTGCTCACGCCGACGTTTCCTCAAGAATATTTCGACGTGGAAAAACAACTGACGCTCGGCGCAATTGCGAGGCGGCATGATAACCCAAGCTCGGAGATGTTTGACGTTTTCTCGGACATGCTGCCGGAAACAACGCCGTATCATCTTATTCCGATGGGAACGCAGGAATCAGTCGAAAAAACGACGGTTGCCGATTTGACGCGGTATCATCAGCAATATATTCAGAGCGACAATCTTCTTTTAACGGTGTTTGGCGACATTGATCCGCAAGAGGCGGTGGCGCGGCTCGAAGAAACGTTCGGCGGCGTTCCGTCCGGTAAAGCGTCGTCGGTCTCTTTTGAGCGGAATAACGCACTGTTCCATTCGATTGTTAAACACCAACAAACCGGCAAGCCGACCGGATTGATGATGCTCGGCTATCCGATTCCGTCGATTCGGGACACGAAAGAAACGGCGGTCTTGACGGTACTGAACGCGGTGATGTCCGGTTACGGTTATCCGGGCGGCTGGCTGCATACGGAATTACGCGGTGAAGGACTGGTGTATTCGGTGCAGGCGGAACTCTTAACCGGTCCGGCGGCGGGGTATTTTGTCATTTACGCGCAAACCAAACCGGAAACAATCAATGAATCGCTTCGCCGGATTGACGCCAACGTGGAAAAAGCAAGACGCGGCGAGATTACGAAAGAAGAATTTGAGATTGCGAAAGAACGAATTATCGCAATGCACGCGCAGCAAAACACAACGATCGGCGAGCAGTCGCTGAAAGCTGGATTAGATGAGATTTACGGTCTCGGCTACGATTTTGACAAAACGTTCAACACGCGAATCAACGCTGTAACTCTGGAAGAAGTCTGCGCCGCCGCGCGGAAGTATTTTAATCACCGCATCCTTGTCACGCTTTCGCCGGATGAAAAAGCAAAATAAGAGTTTGCGGCATAGGAATTATAGCGTCATTGACTTTCCAACAAAATCCGTGATGAAATCATCGTCGCGGATTTTTAATAAAATCTTTGTTCTTCAAAAAACTATAAGAAAGAGACTTGAGCTATAAACTTTTGTCTGCGTTTCGACGATTGTAATAAACGATAGTTTGTTTCCGGTTGTTGGTGTTCTTGATAAAATTTACTGTAGTACGATGGCGTCCGTTTCCCAAGCCAAATAGATCCACACCGGTCAACAGCTGCGTCGCTACCCGAACGGCTTTACCATTGCCGCCCTTATTTATCAAATTTCCCTTAGTAGCCAACAACACCTCCCAAACGCGCCCTTATGTCCTTATGTTTTAGAGGACGGAGGGTTATCAAAATTAAAC
>JAIRYX010000500.1 GCA_031267635.1 Planctomycetaceae bacterium | reverse complement strand
ATTTACAAAGGTTTTGCGCCGACAAAGGAAAATCTGATTTGGACGCAGACAGATCGGGAAAATCCGTTTCAGGTGGAACATGACGTTTTGTTTGACGCAATCCGTAACGACAAAAAACACAACGACATCGAACGATGCGCCCAGGTTTCAATGACGGCAATCCTCGGCAGAATGGCGGTTTTTTCCGGTCAAAACATTACGTGGGATGAAGCGTTGGGGAGCGATATTAAATTATGTCCTAACTTAGACGAATTAACGTTTGACAGCGAACCGCCGGTGCTGCCGGACAAAGACGGCAACTATCCGCTGGCAATTCCAGGACAAACGAAATGGTAAATAGACTTTGCACGTTAGATACTCTTTGACACTTGAAATTTCGACTTTTAAGACCGTGTTGATCACGTCCCCAAAGTCCCTTTGATCCCTAATATCTCTTTTGGGATGAAAGCCGAATTGTAAAGTGTGAGGAGCATGAGAAGTATACAGAACACCCGAACTTTCACAGACAGCTTGTTCACAAAATTCAACGTGTTCTGTGTTGTCAGGCGTTTAAAAATAAACTGAAAACTAAAATTTAGATTACATACTTAAAGGAGAGCCAAAGTGAGCATTTCGGAATTTACTTATGACCGCGTGAACGATTACGGGGCTGTGAAAATTAGCTTGGCGAAACCAGCGGACATTCGGAGCTGGTCTTACGGCGAAGTGAAAAAACCGGAGACAATTAACTACCGGACATACCGCCCGGAACGCGACGGTCTGTTTTGCGAAAAAATCTTTGGACCGGAAAAAGACTGGGAATGTGCTTGCGGAAAGTATCGCGGCATGAAATACAAGGGCATGACCTGCGACCGTTGCGGTGTGAAAATTACGCATAGCCGTGTTCGCCGCAAGCGGATGGGACACATTGACCTTGCCGCACCGGTCGTGCATATTTGGTTTTTCCGCGCCGCGTCGAGCCGTCTCGGAACTCTTCTCGGCATGAAAGCGTCGAGTTTAGAAAAGGTCATTTATTTTCAGGATTACGTCGTTATTGACCCCGCCGATGCGCCGATGAAAACATACCAGCTTCTGACAGAAGAAGAATTTCGGAGTGCGCGGAGCGAATATGGTAACGGTTTCATTGCCGAAATGGGTGCGGATGCGATTCGCAAACTGTTGCAACGTCTTGATTTGGCGAAATTGTCGGAAGAATTGCGAGTGGAATTGAATGAAACTAAATCAAAACAACGCAAAAAAGATTTAGTAAACCGTCTGAAAATGGTGGAGTCGTTGCGTGACAGCGACAACCGACCGGAATGGATGGTTTTGGATGCGATTCCAGTGATTCCACCGGATTTACGTCCGTTGGTTTTGCTCGAATCGGGAACGTTTGCAACGAGCGACCTGAACGATTTGTATCGCCGGATTATCAACCGAAACAATCGTCTCAAAAAATTGGTCGATCTGAACGCACCGGAAGTCATCATCCGTAACGAAAAACGCATGTTGCAGCAGTCGGTTGACGCCTTGTTCGACAACAACCGGTGTAAACGTCCGGTCTTAGGTTCAAGCAACCGTCCGCTCAAATCGTTGACCGATATGATTAAAGGAAAACAAGGACGTTTCCGCGAAAACCTTCTCGGAAAACGTGTGGACTACTCGGCGCGAAGCGTGATTGTTGTCGGGCCGACATTGCGTTTGCATCAATGCGGCTTGCCGAAAAAAATCGCGCTGGAATTGTATCAACCATTCATTATTCGTCGGCTTAAAGAATTGCAGCACGCGGACACAATCAAAAGCGCGAAAAAAATGCTGGAACGCAAGGACGAAGAAGTTTGGGATATTCTTGAAGAAGTGATTCAGAACCATCCGGTCTTGCTCAATCGTGCTCCGACGCTGCACCGCATGGGAATCCAAGCGTTTGAACCGATTCTCGTTGAGGGAAACGCGATTCAGTTGCATCCGCTTGTGTGTCGCGGATTCAATGCGGACTTCGACGGCGACCAAATGGCGGTTCACCTTCCGTTGTCGCTGGAAGCGCAAGTGGAAGCGCATACGTTGATGCTTTCGACGAACAATATTTTCAGTCCTGCGAACGGTTCGCCAATTATCACGCCGTCGCAAGACGTAGTTATGGGGTGTTACTTTCTGACGATGACGGTTGCAAATATGTCCGGCAACGGGATGCAATTTTCGTCGCGTGAGGAAGTTTTGTTCGCGTATGCTCAAAAAGTGGTCGATTTGCACGCGACAATCAAAGTACGGATGCCGCAAGGTCGCTTCATCAAAGACGACACAAAAATTCTTGTCCGCGAAGGCGAATTGTTTGAAACGACGCCCGGACGTTTGATATTTAACGATATCTTGCCGCAAGGAATGCCGTATTACAATTATCCTTTGAAATCGGGAGGTTTACAATCGGTCATCAGCGACTGTTTTGCTTATTGCGGACGGCGAGCGACCATTGATCTTCTTGACCGCATGATGCGGGTTGGTTTTGAAGAAAGCACAAAAAGCGGACTTTCCTTTGCAACCGACGACCTTATTACGCCGAAGACCAAACCGGTTATCCTTAAAAAAGCGGAAAAAGAAGTCGCGGATGCGAAATATCAGTATGATTACGGTATGATTACTGGCGATGAACGTTACAATAAAGTCTTGGATTCGTGGACTCGCGCCCGTGAAGAAATTACTAAAAAGATGATGGAAGAATTGGAAAACGATACGCGGCAGCGCGGCTATGTCAATCCAATCTTTTTGATGGCGAACTCTGGAGCACGAGGCGGCGTTGAGCAGATTCGTCAGCTTGCCGGTATGCGCGGTTTGATGGCGAAACCGTCCGGTAAAATTATTGAAACGCCGATTAAAGCGAATTTCCGCGAGGGGTTAACTGTGTTGGAATATTTCAGTTCAACGCACGGCGCGCGGAAAGGTCTGGCGGACACTGCGCTCAAGACCGCCGACTCCGGTTATCTGACGCGAAAACTTGCCGACGTGGCGCAAAACGTTGTCGTAACGTGTCATGATTGTGGTACGTCGCAAGGAATTACCAAAGGCGTGATTTATCGCGGTGAAAAAGTGGAAATCAGTCTTGCTCAATCCATTCGCGGTCGTGTGTCGCGTGTGAATATTGTTGATCCGATTCACGATGAAGTGATTGTCCGCGAAAATGAATTGATTACGTCGGAAATTGCAGCAAAGATTGAGAAGATGCAATTGCAAAAGATTCAGATTCGCAGTCCTATGACATGTGAGGCGGAACTTGGCGTGTGCGCTCTTTGTTACGGAATGGATCTTTCGACAAGCCGTTTGGTGGAAGAAGGAATGGCGGTTGGCGTGATTGCCGCACAAAGTATCGGCGAACCCGGAACGCAGTTGACGATGCGGACGTTCCACATTGGCGGTACAGCGTCGCGTGCGATGGAAGAAAACGAAATCAAAGCGAAATTTCCCGGTCGGATTCGTTTCGTGCAGCTCGAATCAATCACCAACTCCGACGGTCAGCGTATCGCTCTTTCTCGCAACGGTTCTGTGTCGTTGTTGGACGCCAAAGGACGTGAACGCGACAAATACATCATTCCGGTAGGAGCAAGATTATTGGTCAATGAATCGGAAGAAGTGACTGCCGGAATGCCGCTTTGTCAGTGGGATCCGCATAGCGTGCCGATTCTTGCTAAAGTGGCCGGTTACGTTCATTATGTTGATATTTTGGACGGCGAAACTGTGCGGTTGGAACAAGATACGACAACCGGACGCAACCGCCGCTTTGTGACCGATCTGAAAGGCGACCGTCAGCCGCAAATCGACGTCAAAGACGAATCGAAACAAAACACGTTAGACTTCTATTATCTGCAAGAAAAGGCGGTGATTGAAGTGGAAGACGGAACGTATGTTGAGCGCGGAACGATGCTTGCAAAAATTCCGCGTAATGTAACTGGAACGCAAGATATCACCGGCGGTTTGCCGCGAATTACGGAAATTTTTGAAGCGCGTAAACCGAAAGACCCGGCGGTTATGGCGGAAATCGACGGCATTGTTGAACTCGGCGAGAAACGCCACGGGAAACGAACCGTTGTCATTCGAGACGAAAATACCGGAATTGAACGCTTGCATGAAATCACGCATGGTAAACATTTACGAGTTCAGGCGGGCGATTACGTCAAAGCGGGACAATCGATTACCGATGGTCCTCTCGTACCGCACGATATTTTGCGAATTTCCGGCGAAGAAGCCGTTCAGGAATATCTTGTTCGTGAAATTCAAAATGTTTATCGAAGTCAAGGCGTGAAAATCAACGACAAGCATATCGAAATTATTATTTCGCAAATGCTTCGCAAAGTCCGCGTCGAGGCTGGAGGCGATACAACGTTGCTTGAAGGTTTAGTACTTGACCGTTTCATGTTCCGTAAAAAGAACCGTGAATTGCATAATTGCCTGAAAATCACAACCGTTGGAGATTCGCGATTTGACATTGGTGCGATTGTCCCGAAAGACGTGGTGGAACAAATTAATACAGAAATTGAAGCGAAAGGCGGCACGCCTGCGGAATTTATCGCTCCGACTTTCGCTTTTTCCTCAACGCAGCTTTTGGGAATTACGAAAGCTTCGGTACAAAGTTCCAGTTTCTTATCGGCGGCAAGTTTCCAAGAAACGACAAAAGTGTTAACCGAAGCCGCGCTTGCCAGTAAGATTGACCATTTGATTGGTTTGAAAGAAAACATCATTCTTGGACACCTTGTTCCCGCCGGAACCGGATTCCGCAAATATCAGCTTTCACAATGGCGTTACCGTGCAGAAGCGGCGGAAGCCCTCACCAAAACGCCGGTGCAAGAAGCAAAACAAACGTTCCGCTTGTTAGAAGACGATCCGAATGATTTTTCAGAACCGGTACGTCCTATGGAAAATCCGTTCTATAACGAAGCGTTCACCGATTTTCCCGAACAGGATTTTGACGATCTGGCGGATAGCTTTGACGATGGAGAATAATTGAAAAATAATTTTTTAACTATTCCGTTGCCAAAGCCCAATAAAATCTTTTGGGTAACTGTAGAGTTACCCAAAAGATTTTACTATTGCAGCCCTTATTTATCAAGTTTCCCTTAGTAGCCAACAAAGCAGTTGCCTAGTGCGGATTTATTTGGCTTGTGGACAACTGACGCCGGAGTTTTCTATTGCGTTTTTAAATGTTGTTCCCCAAAAACGAAATAATCAGAGATTTTATTCTGAAGGTTGAGAATTGTCCTGGGAATCCGATGGTCAGACGCTTGCCAAAACGATAGCCGGCGGCGAGAAAATAACGGGCGTTCCGATACGCGAAATATCCGCCGACATACATGACTACAAAGGCAACGCAAAGATATTTTGATTCACGGAACGAGCAACTCGGGACTTCGCGATTGCGAAAAACGTCGCAAGAAACGGCGGAGCAGCGTCGAGCCGATCATCGAACACCTAAAAAGCGGTCATCGTTTATGTCGCAACTTTTTGCGTGGCGTGACGGGCGATATCTTGCGGGAACTTCTAAAAACCTCCCCCAAGTATTCGTAAGCCCTTATTTTTCAACGGTCGCATTTGTTGAAAATGAGGTTTTTAGAAGTTGCATTGAACGCGATTGACGTTGCGGCGGGTTTCAACATGAAGATGTTCTACGCAAAATCTAGGCGGTTCTTCTTCTCTCTTGTGGTGGTTTTCACGAATCCAAGAATATCTTCATAAAGAACAAGGAACAGGCAACACTCTTACCCGTTATTTGTCCAGCTGCGCAACTTTCATCAAAGAAACGGCGAACCGCTCAGTTCCGAGCTGATTTTTTCGTATTCGCCTTGCTATGCCACTTGGTTTGTGAGCCAAATGAACTTGTGGCTGGTAATATTGCGACTATGAAAGTTTCACTGGAATTTTTTCAGGGACGACTAGATATCTAACGGCATTGCGTTACATATCCATCTCGTTTGTTCGTTTCTATTTCAGCGTATGACTGCTGAAAATACGGTATTTGCGTTGAAACAGCATTGGCAAGAATTTTGTATTCCAAGCTACGCTCAATTTGATAACGCAACCGTTTTCACCGGATTCCATGGTAGTGTTGATTCCGTTGGTCAGGTGGTTCATTGTGGTTTGTTGTGGTTTGTTGTGGTTTGTTGCTTGGGGTTGTACCGTTGCGTGAAACCGATTTTCAAGTAAGTATTGAAAACTATAACGAAAAATGACACGCTAATTGACAAAAAACATACAGTCGCGTCATTTACGCTCGGACATTGATCAATTAATTGTATCTTTTTCGTATAACACGAAATGTAACAAAAATAGAAATAAAAATCACCACTACATTAATGATAACTATCTTGATTATTCGCTCTGTAAATCTTGTTTTTACTGGTTCAAATTGTTGTTGTCGTGGTTTAGGAGGAATTACCGAAACTCTTTGTTCCGCTTCGTTATATTTAGGTAACAATTTTTCTAATTCGGCTTGACACTCTTCACATTTTTCTAAGTTTCCTTGTTGTTTATAAATATCTGATAAATCACCCAGCGTTTGCGAGATGTAACCGCCATCTTGGTTAAGAAGTTCATCCACACTTCCTTTAAGAACATCTTCCCAATAATTTTTAAAAACATCTTCATAGTATTTTTGAGCTGTTTCAATTTCTCCATTAGCTAAATTTTTTCGTGCAACATATAAAATACAGGCAAATGTTTTAGAATCGCGTTTTTGTGTTTTTACCCAATGTTCAATATATTTAGTTAAATCTTTGTTTTTTAATGACAATGCTTTAAGAGCGAATTCTAAAGCATATACTGATGGCGGTAAACCGCTGGTACTTGCTATTGGGAACTTCTAAAAACCTCTCCCAAATATTCGTAAGCCCTTATTTTTCAACGGTCGCATTTGTTGAAAATGAGGTTTTTAGAAGTTTCTTATTATATTTTTTCCATATTTGTCCATGACCAGTTCTGCCTCCTCATAATTTTCCATTTCAATTAATGCTTCCGCTTTACTAAACAGAAAATGTGCTTTGTTATATCCTAAACCAACCGAAAAATTACCATTTGGTAAATTTGGTTCATCGTTGATCATTTCTAAAGCCGTATCATAAAATAACACTGCGGTTTTAGGATCATTCAGTTCATGTCTTGCTATTCCGCCTGCCATTGAAGCGTATATAAGATACTTTTGTTTTAATGTTCCAATTTTTGAAACAGGAATATGTTCAATCGCTTTTTGATATTTAATGAAATGTTTCATTGCCTCTTGAGCAAGTGATTGGGACTTCGACAAATTATTTTTATTTTTTTCAATAAAACATTGTTGTCTGGTAATTTCTCCTAATTCACCTATCATCAATATTTTTTTTGTTTCATCGGGTTGGATTTTCATAATAGAATTAACAATTGTTTTGGATTTTTCAAAATCTTGATTACTATTAGAAATCCCTAATGCTTCATACAACGGAATTTCCTTTTTAATCAAACAAGAGTTTCCACTGTAAGTCATTGATACTTTAGTGTTTACGTCAGTTTTTGTTTTTTGATTTGTTGGCTACATTTTTTAGTTTTGTTTGGGTGTTTGGTTTTGATTTGATTTTTGCAGGGAGGATTTCTGGGATTGGGATGTTGGCAAGTGTCAGGAGTTGTTCGATTTCTTTGCGAGGCTTGGGAATATAAAGAGCAGGGATGTTGCCGTCGAGTTGAACTTCAACAGT
>JAIRYX010000464.1 GCA_031267635.1 Planctomycetaceae bacterium | reverse complement strand
TACCGGAAATAATAAAAAATGAACAAAAAAAATGCAATACCAAAATATCTAAACAATAATTTCCCCGACTATGCTACGCAATCGATATATATTGCCAAAACTTGTGTTAATACTTTTGTTTAGAATTTCCCTTATCCCGCGGTCTCTCAATGACTCCCTTTTATCCTTACCCCCCAAATTCCTCAATCATCACTCATCGAAAAATAGCGTGAACGGTGATAAGATGCTATTGTTTCCCATGTCAAGATTTGATAAAATCCGCGAATAGAAAACAAATGGAGCATAACCAAACTTTCGGGAAGCGTACAAGAGCATTTCGTCGTTCTTTAACGAAAACTGAAATTCAAAGCGTGAGGAGTGTACCAAAGCCAATTTACTCTGACGAGACGCATGAACATAAACAAATGAAAAATAAAAAGACAATGAACGCACAAAGATTTTTACCAATAATGTATCTCGTGTTATTGACCGTTATGTTTCCGGCGTGTTCTCGATGGCAGACGCCAAAGTTGGCGGTGGTCACGGTGACAGATCATCTTGATACGGACGACAGCGAAATCTGCGAACTCATCAGTATCGCCGGAAAGCCGTCCGGTTATCAGCGGACGACTATCAAAAAAACGGCAACCGACAGCGGCGAAGAAGCGTATCAAGTGTCGCAAGAAACAGTCGTTATCGCAAATCGGCTCAGCGAAAAGACGTCGGGGCGGTTTGAAATTACCGTGTTACAAAGACGCGACGGAACTTTTCTTCGAGGACAAACGACATTGCAATTCGGCAAAAATCCGATGATGACGCTGTTTACGCCGGATGAATCGCAAACGAAACTTGACCGGTTGGCAAGTACTGTCGTTATCGACACGCAAACCGGCGAGGAAACGCCACCGTCGCACATTGCGAACCGCAGTATCGTGTGGCAAAAAGGAACGGCGGGACATTTCGCTCTCTATTTTTCGCTTTGGAATAAGCCGTTGCAGCCGGAAGAAAAACGCGGCGTTTCGTATTTTGATTTATTGCTCGAACAAAATGTTTCGGTGGAATTATCCGCCGGTCAGGTTTCGCCATTTCTTTTGAACGGTTCGGAAATTCATTTGCTTCCGGTCAAAGCCGTAACGAATTACTCAACACAAAGCGGAACAAATTCTTTGACATGGCAATTTTGGATGGACGCGAAAGGAAACGTCGTGCGCACCGTTTTGCAGGAACCGCAAGAAATTGAATGGACGCTTTCGACCGAATCAAAAATCAATAACGCGCTGAAAAATGCGGGAAATCTCAATCTGAATCTTTACGCGATTGTGCCGGTTCAGGGAACAATTCCTCAACCGCGCGAGACCAAACGAGTTACGTTTTTACTACAATATGTCGGCGCGGACAATAAACAATCCGCACAGCCGGGTTTTGCCGAAAAAATCCCGAAGACGGCGTTTCAAACTGTGAAAACAGAAAACGGAACCGCGTGGACTGTTACGGTCACGGGTTCTTCGCCGCAGATTTTAAGCGATTTGTACGGTAACGTCATTCCTCCGGCGAAAACAGAAACGTCAACGCCTGGCGATTTATCGCGTAACGAATGGATACAATCGGACGACGCGGCGGTGACGGAACTTGCAAACGTCGCAACCGAGAAAAAATTTCCGTTGTGGGACGCGGCGGTTGATCTTGAAAAATTTGTACATGAGAAAATGCGGCATGTGAGCTATGAGAGCAGTTTGAAATCGGCGGGAGAAGCGGCGAAAACGCTGACCGGCGATAGCGCGGCACATGCGGTTTTATTAGCGGCAATCGCCCGCAGAAAAAATATTCCGTCGCAAATTGCTGTCGGTTTAGTCTATACCACAACAGCGTCCGGCGAAGGCGTTTTGGTGTTGCATTTCTGGACGGAACTGTTCATTGATGGACATTGGCATCCGTTTGACGCGACACTCGGACACGGCGGCGCAGACGCCTCGCGCATCGTCCTCACTCGCTCTAACCTCGCCGACCAATCCATGTTCTCTCTCATCGCCCCGCTCTTACCGCTCGTCAAACACTTGCAGGCAATTGTTGTTAAAGCAGAGTGAAAGAAAGTGATACATTTCACGGTAAGAAATTGCCATTTATTCGTTGCCGGTATTATGATCGACGAAATAAAAGTGTAATTTCTCGCCGTAAAATTACTGCTTATTTCATATTTGGGAAAGGGACTGATTTATAAAATACAGTAACGATTCAGTCGATCCAACCAAATAAATCCGCACTGAGTAACAATCTTAATGATGACGTCTCCATTGGCTGGTTATCCGAAAGACTTCACCATTGCCGCCTTTATTTGGTTTGAGCAACTGAATAGTTGCAAAAAATCAATGAACTAAGGCTTGGCGACTTTTTTAATTAGCGTGCGTAACATGAGTTATAAGTATTTTACGTTAAAAAATGCCAAGTGAAATTGCGTGACTTTGTACTAGAGGGGAAGGTACGCAAGAAATGCCCGCGCAAGCAGTATTAGCCGACGCTCGGTAGGTATTGATTGGGTTTGAGTGGCTGAATAGTTTTAAAAGAGCAAAAGTAAAATAGGTATTTTGTATTTATATATTATAATTTTACCGATATTTTCTAAAAAACAAAAAATAATAACCAGTTTTCTCTTTGAGTTTGCCGAAATATAAGGATAAGAGCAAAAACTGTCAAGCTGTTTTGATATTTTACACTCAATTCATTTATGCTGAATCGAAGAAGACACGGTTAAAATAGTCGTGTTTTTGATTTTCTGTTATGAAAAAAAAACTGTTATTCCTGTTTTTGGTGTTCTCACTCGTTCACGTTTCGGCGGTCACGCTTTTCGCGCAACGCTGGGCGGATGCAATGTTTAAAGAGCGGCGGCATAATTTCGGAACAATTGCCCTCGGCGTTGAAACAGTTTATCGTTTCAAATTCAAGAATCCCTATCAGGAAGATGTGCACATTGCAGACGTTACATCGTCTTGCCATTGTACCGATGTGTCGCCTTCCCAAAAGTATCTCAAGTTGGGAGAAACAGGCGAGATTATCGCAAAATTAAATACCGGCGGAGCGTTTACCGGGAGTCGGCAGGCAACTTTAACTGTTTTTATTGATCGTCCTAGTCCCGCTGAAGTACAATTACAAGTGACGGCGTACATTCGTCCCGACGTTGTGGTTACTCCCGGCGTTGCGAATTTTGGTTCTGTCGCGGAAGGAAAAACCGCGGTAAAAAAATTAAAAATGGAATATGCCGGACATAACGATTGGGGGATAACAGCAATTGAACGCACGAATCGCGGGATTCATGTCGCTGTGGATCTTGTAGAACGCGGTAACGGTCGTGTGATTTATGACATTACCGTTACGTTGAAAAACAACCTTCCAAGCGGTTATATTCATGATATGGTGCGCTTTATTACAAATGATCCCCACCCGGAAGTGTCGTCGGTGATGTTGCCGGTTCAAGGGTATATCACCGCGCCGCTGGTGGCAAAACCGTCGCCGTTTATGGTCGGAGTTCTCACGCCGGGAAAAACGATTACAAAAAACATTGTTCTTCGCAGTGAAACGCCATTCAAAATTGTGAACGTAATTTCTGACGATAAACGTTTTCATTTTGCGCTGACTGACGTAGAGCGTAGTATTCATGTTGTTCCAGTAACGTTTAAAGCCAATTCAATATCCGGTAACATTATCGAACCGATTATTTTCCAGACAACGCTTGACAATCAACGAAAAATTTACGTATCAACGCAAGGTCGGGTTATTCCAGAAATTTTGCCGGATTATTCGCGGACACTGCTGGCGGATCGTTCTTTAAAAGATACAAAAACACATGAAAACATTGCGGATAACGCAATCGCGAATCCCAATAACGCTCCCCTCACACCGCTTACAGACGCAACCACATTGCGTCTTGTTCAAAAAAATGCCGACGACGTTCCATCGTTGCCGTCGCCGCCTCAATTTGTTGCCAAAAGTCTGGATACACCGTTGGTATCCACGACGAAACAACCAACGCCAAATCAACAGCCGCATCCTCAATTACAGCCGCCGGTTAAAATTGCGACGGAACAAGCGGCTTCAATCCCCCACATAGCGCAAGAACCGTTTTTTGAACCCATGATTTCCGCCGTACCGAAAACTTCTGTTCAAGTAACAGAAAATCGCCCGTCTGCAAGATTGAACGTAAGTCATGATAATACAGCAAAACAAACTCCGCCGTTGAACAACATTTTTGAAATAGTACCGGAAACGCCGCAACAATCCCAAACGTTCCCGTCAACCATTCCCGCAACAAATTCGACGATAACCGCACCCATAATATCCGCTCAAGAGCAGGTTGCGCCGCCGGTTTTGCAGAAAAATTCGACGAACAAGATTTCAGAAGACTCTTCAGCAGTCGCTCAAAAATCGAATGGATTGGTTTTTGCAGAACCATCAGTTCAGGAAAATTTAGCGTTGATGTCGCAGCCCAAACAAAAAGTTGTCAATATGACAGATGTTTTCACGTTAGAAAATGGAATACAGACTAAAAATCAGGTTTCCAGAGATTCAGGAAACGCATTTGAAAATGTCAGTCCAACGCGATCTCCGCAACTTGTTACTCAATTGGAAGTACCGCCGCGTGCAAGTGAAAACGTTGCCAATCATGCGTTAAAAACGCCGGATTTACCTCGTCTTTCAACGCAGGCAAATGCTCCGATTCAAATAACAACTTCTCGGAACACCGCACCTATTTTGGAATCGGCGCCCATTGCGTCATCAATACCGGAAAATCCTTCGGTTGCGTCCGAAGACGCTGACGCATTGATTGCGTCGTTGATGGGAAAGAGTAATAATTTGTCCGCTACGGTTGCGCCTCAAAAAATAACGCCGCAATCCATACCGAACCATTCGTTTGCCGCCGAATTAAAACCATTGGTGGAGACAAATTTGACCAATATATCGGAAAGTCCTTCCGTAACGCCACAACTTACTCCTTTAATATCGCCAACATTACCGATGCAACAGAAAAACGGCGCAACACTATCAGCAATTGCAGTTGGTGAAATGCCGGAAAATGAACTTTTAATTCGTCGGTTACCCGACCGACAAACTTTTGAGCGTGAAGCGATGCAGCAACCGGAACTACAATCATTACCGCAAAACGAACCGCCGGAACGAATCGCTCTTGCGCCGCAAGCACGAACCACGCAAAATCTTTCCGTTGCGCCGAATAATGCAGAACTTGTTCCATTACGTCCCGCTCAGTCGCAAGGACAATCTTTGTCGCCGCCGAATAACGTGACGAACAAAATTCCGAACACTCAACCGCGTCCCAATGTTCGTAACGGAGTCGATAATTCGCAAAATACGGAACAAACAAAAATCACAAAAACAGTAACGAATCAACCTGTCACACCTCAACCGCCGTTGCAAAATAACACATCGCCCAACAATAAACGCCCAACAACACCGCCGCCGCCACCACGTCCGACAATTGCTCCCGCTCCGGTTTTTCGGTAATGAAAGTAATCTCTCAACACACATTTTCGCCACGAACGCACGGATATTCACGAACGGCAACCGGGTAATGACTACAAAGTTCCTCAATTTCCCTTGATATGAAAAAGGTCAAATTGATAGGTACTTTACGTTGAAAAATGCCAAGTGAAATTGCGTGACTGTGTAGTAGTTATAGGGAACTTCTAAACAAAAGTATTAACACAAGTTTTGGCAATATATATCGATTGCGTAGCATAGTCGGGGAAATTATTGTTTAGATATTTTGGTATTGCATTTTTTTTGTTCATTT
>JAIRYX010000443.1 GCA_031267635.1 Planctomycetaceae bacterium | reverse complement strand
GCCGTCACCTTTGGGGACGCGGCTACTTTGTGGCCACCAGTGGAACGGTCACGGATGAGGTCATCAAGGAGTACATACGACACCAGGAAGGAACCGAACCCAATGATGGCGGTGACAATTTTCAACTGACCAACTAAAATCGTGAGTGAAAGGACTCTAGTCCGTAGCTCACGATCAATAACCCACCTGCTGCAGCGGGTGGTATTTCAGTTGGGTTGTAACTAAACAGTACAAAGTCACGCAATTTCACTTGATATTTTTCAACGTAAAATACCTATAAATTTGACATTTTCATATCAAAGGAAATTGAGGAACTTCGTAATAGTTACAGTATTGTGTAAATCAATCCCTCCTCCCCAAAATGTGCAATAAGCAGAAAAATTCAAGAAAATTTCAAAATATTCCACATTCCCCTTTGAAGATTCTAAAACCTGATGTATAATAACAATTAACAAATTTAATTGTTGGACAAAAATTAACAATGATTTTTGTCATTTCATTTCAAAAAAACTTAAAATGAAGGAGTTTCAGCAATGAAAAAGCTAAACAAAGTGTTTAATTTTCTTGGGTTGTGTCAAACAGTATCGGGGGGGGGGGGTACGTAAAATGGCAATAATACCAAGCTTTGCGTGCGATTTCTCTTTTTTTTGCCCGCGCTATTGCGCGTATTTCTGTCCGATTTGGAAAACGACCTTCTGTTCGTCAAGCCTTTACGCTGGTCGAATTACTTGTCGTGATTGCGATTATTGGAATTTTGATCGCACTTCTGTTGCCTGCTGTTCAAGCTGCCCGCGAAGCGGCGCGAAGAATGCAGTGCAGCAACAACATGAAGCAATTCACGCTTGGGTTGATGAATTATCACGATGCGCACAACAGCTTTCCGGCTTCGCTTGCGCATCTGATTGGCGCCAACGGAACAAGTACCGGACGGCGGCGTTTCAATCCGCATACGATGATTCTCCCGTTTGTAGAACAAACGGCGTATTGGGATTCTATTAAAAATTCCAATGTATCAACGTGGTTAAATTCCAACGACATCATCACTAAGCCCGTTCCTTCTTATCTTTGTCCTTCGGACGGTAACGCAAAACAACCGGGTGATAGCGGTGATTCCGGGCGAACGAATATCGTTTATTCGACAGGCGACGGAGCAATTCAGGCGGCTGAAACCAATCAGGGAAATTCAAAATTACCTGTAAAAAAAGAAGAAACAATTGCTCATCGCGCGCCGTTTTCACCAAATCTTTGGAAAGGGATTGAGGCAATTCAAGACGGGACGAGTAATACAGTCGCCGTCAGCGAAATTGTCACGCAAACTTCACCTAATGACGCTTCGGTTCGTTCCGGCGTTGCAAAGCTAACGATTCATTCCGATTTGACTCTCTATCTCTCAAGATGTGTCGCTGTCCGTGATCCCAATGACAACAGCAAAATTGCCTCCGCTTATATCGGCACCACTAATATGCATCGCGGAATGGTATGGACAGACGGTCAACCGGGAGAAACAGGATTTTGTACTTTAATGCCGCCAAATTCGCCGTCATGCAGTCCGAATGGTAGCCCTGACGCTTGGTGTGTCGGAACAGCGTCCAGTAACCATACAGGTGGCGTAAATGCTGGTTATTTTGATGGTTCCGTTCATTTTATCAGCGAGACAATTGATACGAATGGCTCACCGGACATTGCACAAGGACCAGACCTTCAAGGAAAAAGTCCATGCGGCGTGTGGGGCGCACTCGGTTCTATTGCCGGTGGTGAAACAGTTTCCGTGCCGTGATTGTTATACTGCACCAGCTAATAAATTGAGACTTTAGAAATGGTAGCCCGAAGCGTAAACGACAGGGTAAATCTTCACTTACGTTTCGGTTGCTATTTCTGAATGTTTCTCCTTTATGGTGTGGAACAATATATAATATGAACTATCAAAAATAAGGAATTTAATAATGAAAAGAATTTGCGTATTGATTGGTTTATTAATGTTTGTTTGGTGTCTTGGTTGCGGAAAAAAATTACCGGAAGGAATGCCGCCGTTGCAATCTTGCACGCTGATTATGCTTCAAGACGGTAAGCCGGTGGACGACGTTTTAGTGCGGCTTTATCCGATGGATAAATCGCTTTCCAAGTGGACTGTTGGCGCGATTTCTCAAAAGAACGGCGAAGCGGTTTTGAAAACGCTCGGACAATACAACGGCGCACCGGCAGGCAAATATAAAGTGACCGCAATGAAAACGCTTATCCAAGATGTGGAAGGAGCGAAATTGACCGAAGAACAAAAAGCCGAAGGCATTGGAGTACCGCAAAAAAAGACGATTTACGTTAATCCCAAATACGAGTTTGAAAACACGACAGATCTTGTGGTGGAAATCTACGAAGGGACAAACCGCGAAGAAATTGATCTCGGCGCACCGATGAAAAAAGAAGAAGCTTATAATCCGAACAAATTCTGAAACAAGATTGGGAAATGAGAAAATTTAACCGCATATCCCGCATTGCGGTGTATTTTATGCCGTTATTTTTTCTCAAAGACTAACTTCGGCGGAAATGTTACGTTTTTTATTCGCTCCATTCCGCTTTCGGATTTTTGTTGATTGTTCCGACGGCGGGATAGTTTTTGAGAAGGTGTTGTTCCGCATTTGCCGTTTCTTCGCGATTGAGCGTGAACGCGAATTTCAAGTCAAAATTCCGCGACTCTTTTGATGCAAGTAAAACCGTGCGTCCTTGTCGATGTTCAAAACCAGTCGTGTTCGGAAAATTAACCGACGGTTCAATACCGGTCACAAAACCGTCTTCGCCCGGCAAACGGCTTTTCCAAAAGGAAAATAACGGCAGTTGCTTTTTATTGAAACCGAGCCGGATTGCCTGGTCGTTAGTATTGTTGATTAACAAAACTTCCGTATCGCCGTTTGCGTCCGCTGCCGGATTGAAAAAGTAAACGACCTCCTCAACCCCCGGCGTTCCTTTGTTGCAGACACTCCAATTCTCTAAATCATCGGCTGCGGCGGACGTTCTCGGCGCCATTTCCTCAAACGGCACAACGACCCGCGAACCGCTTTGTATCAATGGCAAGCCGGTGTTAATGTGATAAAGCAACACAATCTCTTTCGGCGACGCGGAAAGATTTGTGACAACATCTTGCAAACGAAAACCCGTTTCACCCGCTTTGAACGTGTAACGTGTTTTCAATTCCAAACGCTTGGAAAACAGCCGCGATTCATAAACGGTTCCTTCGATAATCATTTCGCCGTTTTCGGAATCAACGGTTGCTTCGACGCGGCTTGCGGGCGTGTTGGCAATACGTCCGTGCAACGGATAAATCAGTTGCCCTTGTTCGTTAAATTGCGGCGAGCCGTTATTTTCGAGACCACATCGCACTAACCATTCGTCGAAACCGTACAGCCAACCGACGCCGGAACCGTCGGCAATCGGCACAAACGCGGGATGAACCGGACCGTGAACCGGCGACTGCCACTGAAGCGGTAACGTTCCGCATTTTCCCCGCCAGATTCCCATTCCGCGCGTCGGCAAGATTATCAGTGACAGCACGCCGTTATCAATTTCGAGAACATCCACGCCTGCGCTCACCCCCGCCTGCAATCGTTTTTTAACAAGCGTAACGCCTTGCTCGGTAATCGTCAGATTTTCCACCGCCGTCTGACTTGCATCGTCAATCAATACCCAATTTTTATACGACATTTCGTTGTTCCTTTAGTTTTCAGATTATACTAATATCAAAAAACGACGGTGATTGGTTAGAATTAAACATCTTACTAAAAGGGAGTTTCTAAAAGCTTGCCTCTTTTTACTGTATCGTTTTCGCAATCGCCCGTATTTTACGATGCTGTACTTTTGGAAGTCGGGTTTGTAGCAGGTTTCCTTTTGTTTATTCCGTCAAAAAAACCACCAAACGCTTAGGCCCATGCACTCCTAACACGAGAATTTTTTCAATATCCGCCGTGCGGCTTGGACCGGTGACGATGAGAAATTCGCCGTGTTTTTCTATTGGTAAATGTACGTTAGACTGCTCTTCGCCGCGAATCCGTCGGCTGATCTCCTGCCATGCTGCTGGAAGGTGCTCGCGAATCATAGACGCCGACGCCACAACGCAACAAACCGGCGGAATATAGCAGAGTATTCGATCAAACGCACATGGCGACGCAACGACTGCGCTTCCAGTATCGGCGAGCAGATATTCGGCACCGACAATACTTGCATCAAGTATTCCCATCTCTTCGCGCGAAATATCGGCAGGATTATCAAGAGGTGCGTACAACAATTCAAACTCTTTTGTGTCGGGCTGAAATGCGTCCGATTTTTTCAGCGTTTCGGTTACAATAATGCGCCGGGCAACGCCGATTTTTTTCGCGTTAAGTTCCTTAAGAAATGCAGTGATTTTTGCCGCCGCGTCTTCTTGCGACGCGCACAGCACAACTTCGCCCGCCGCTTGAACAAGCGACTCGCAATACGAAGAACGCAATTCGTCTGTTGTCAAATTTTTTAAAGCCCAAATCATCGGCATTTGCGGCAATTTTTCTGTTCCCGGCGCGGCATTGAGCGCAGACCGTATGCGTCCTAGAATTTTATTACGACTCGACATGAATATTCCTCATCATTCGTCATTCACCATCAAAATATTTTGATCCACGAAAGACACGAAAAAAAACAAAAACATTTTTAATGACTGACCACGTGAATTTCGCAAAAATTTTTCTATGAAATTACGCAATATTTTCTGTTCAAAATCTTCTGTTGTGAATTTTCGCGGCTTTCGCGGATCAATTCTATCAAACTTTCTGCATCAATTCTACCGGCAAACCAAGATACAAAATGAACGCGCAACGCACGCCCGGCGTCGGTTCAAACGGTTCGACGAGAATTTTTTGTCCCGAAATCGCAGCGTCGAGATTCTCGACTTCGTACGCGATATGCGATCTGGTTTGAAGTTCTTTCGGCAAAGGACTTCCTTCTTCAAATTTCAACCATTCCACTCGGAACGGATCTTTGGAATAATCCGAAACATGCAACTTACAATCCGCAAGATAAGCCGACCATTCCCGTTCTTCGGTTGTCGGAATTCCAATGTGGTCAAATTTCATCGCAAAACTTTCCTCTAAGTAAAAATTGTCGAAAGCTGGCAAAAACGAAAAAACATTGTAACATAAAACTGTTTTTATGAAAAGTAAAAAACAAAAGTTATTTTGCGGATTTCTTACAGAAATCTTTGAAAATCTTGTAACTATCCTGATTATTTCGTTTTTGGAGGACAATATTTGAAAACTCAATCGAAAAAGTTGCCCAAGCCAAATAAATTCACACTGGTCAACTGTAGAGCTACCCGAACGGCTTTCCCATTGCCGCCCTTATTTATCAAGTTTCCCTTAGTAGCCAACCAAGCCCCCAAACGCGCCCTTATGCCCTTATTTTTTAGAGGATGGATTGTGACCAAAATGAAACGAAACATAAGGGAATAAGGGCGCGCATATTGGTGCAATTCGAAGCTACTAAGGGAATTTTATAAATAAGGGCTGAAATAGTGAGATTTTTCGGTAAAATTGACTGTAGTTACCAGTTGCCGTGCGGATTTATTTAGTTTGGGCAACTGAACGTTACAGTATTTTATAAATCAAGCCCTCCCCAACATGTGAAATAAGCAGTACATTTCCCGATGGGCGAATTTCTTATAAGTTGATTATGGAACGGCTTCCAATGATGAAGTCCTACCAGCCGCGGATGGGAACAAAAATGAGCGTAACGCCGGAATCGATTTTGCGGTGTGATAATTTGTACGAACTTTGGAAAAAGGGTATCAATCAGTTTATTGTCGGCTACGCGCACGGGGACAGATGAAGCGTGTCAACTCGGCTTGATTTGTCGGCGAATTGACATTTATATGCGAAAACGGCACGATGAAATCTTTGGAACGGAATGGAGGCAACGTTGCGAGCAATTGTGCCAAGATAAAAATTTGTTGTTGGTTTAAAACTTAAAACCTTTTATGAAAAAGGAGATTGGACGATGGAAAATGTTCCTAAAAATAAAGTGCATCTGACTCCCGCATCCTCGTATGCGGACAGAGAAACACTGTTGACAAGACGCACGATTCTTAAATGGTCGCTGGTTGGCGGACTTATTGCCATGCCGATAGGGTTGACGGCTTATAGGAAAGTGAAAGACAAAGATAACTCCTATCAATATATTTATCAAGGACCAATTGAAGAAGGAGAACCGACTCCGCAGGTTAAAGTACTGGGAGGAACGGGTTGGTACAAAGATTATGATGTTTCGCAATGGTCGGGAGAACGTTCAGGAAAAATTTATACTCCTGAAAGTATGTATGTGAATTATAGTGGCGATTTTCATCCACTCTATGCAATAGGTTTGACATTGTGTGTGAGTGATAGTGCTCCTGAAGGACAGCATGTTGAAATTACTCTTGACGCCATGTCAAAGGGAAGAATCATACTTACCGACTCAGGAGTGTGGATCAATTCTTGCCCAGAATGGAAAGAAAATGAAGATGATGAATGGAGAATTTTTTGGGGACCACCGACAAAACCAACACCTAGTTTGCGTTTATCATTTTATAAAGAAGAATTTTTGTTGGACAGGATTGATCGGCTTGTAATTACGATCAAAGAAAGACGATTCTCATGATCAGTTGTGAGAATGCTAATGCATAAGGTATGGACTTGTCGGATGAATCCAAAAAGGGATATTAAGGACAAAAGGAACTTGAGGGACATGATGAACAATGGACGCTGTCTTAAAAAACGAATTTTTAAGTGTGGGAGGATATACTCATCAACAGATTTCACAGGTTAGCGTCGATTTTTAAAGTTTCCCATAAGATTTTTCAGTAGATTTTTCCTTCTCGATACGTTGTCCAAACGGTTTCAAACCAGAGATCAGATTCAGGAATCGGGCGACAAGATTGCCAGTGGTTTGTGATGGATTGTGTTGCGCTGTCGTATTGTGTCATTAAAATTTTATCGCGGAATGAGGCGTTTTCCGATATTACATTTCCATCCGGTGCGAAAACAACCGATGAGCCGCGACTGCCGACGCCGCTTTTGACCGCAAAAGATACCGCGTTCAGATACGTCATGGCGGCAAACGTCAGATGGCGGTTACGCAACGCTTCGTGTTTGTCATGTTCGCCGTCGTAAGCAACGCCGTCTTTCAATAATCGTTCATAATCTTCCGTCGTAACTTGTAGCGCAGTATCAAGCGTATTCATTGCGCGCATCGCGCCGCCCATTTGCGACATGCGGTATTGTAAATTTTCACGTTCTTTTCGCCAATGAGTTTTACTCGTTTTCGCGGTTTCGCACCAAGTTTGTAATTGCACCAAACGGTCTTGCGCAACTTGTAACGCATAATCCACATCAAGCGTCGTTTCCGCGTAGCGATGTTGAATCAATTCCGCTGCACGAAACGCGCCGACCTGTCCCGCATTGAGCGCAGAGCCGCCCGGACGCGCCGTACCGTGCGAACCGTTGACTTCGCCGACAGGAAACAGATGCGCAATGTTGATTGATTCCCACCAATGCGTTCCGGCAAGTCCGCCGTTGTTGTGCTGAGCGCAAAAAGCAATTTCCAACATCTCGCGATAAAGATCAATTTCATGTTCCCGATACATTTGAATCGCCGCCGGATTCATTTTCTCCAACCGCTCAATCGGTGTTGTCGCGTTTAGATTTGTCATGCCGGATTTCGCAAGATAAGTTTTTGCTTCCTCGCTTAATGCCGCCGCGTCAAATCCCGTCGGATTTTGCTTATAATCAAGAAAAACACGCCGATGTTCCATTGTTTCACGATACACAAGAAAATCAATGAACGACGATCCTTCTTGCAACTTGCGAGAATCAAAGGGCCATTGATAACCTTTAAGAAACAACAGCGAGTCCATTTTACCGATTTCCGACGCATCATTGCCGAAAGCGTCTCGCAAAAACTCACGCGGATTCCGACCGTCGTTGTCCGTACTGACAACGCGCGGAATCACTTGCATATACGTTCCCGAAACATTCCATCGGTGTTTGACGGAAGCGAGTCCGAATTGCGATTCGGTGAGATTTGCCGCCGCCGCTTCTTCCCGCAACGCCAACCCGATAGCTCCCGTGTGTCCGGTAGGATAGACGCTTGTTTTGTATAAACCGCCGGGACCGCCAACTGCAAAGACAATATTTTCCGCAAGATAAATTGTCCAGCGTCCCGAAGTATTCAGCGTGATAATTCCCACCGCGCGTTTCGGTTGTTTCGGCGTTGCGTGTTCATTAGGAACGGTCAACAATTCGACAGCGAATTCTTCTTCGTCCGTCGGGATGTTTAATTCTTTGACGCGGCGAATCAACGCCCGACACATTTCTCGCGACGTATAAGGACCAATAGACGTTGCTCTTCGGCGCGGATCGTGATCGGTTTTGTAACCGGCAAATTGTCCGAAAGCGTCAGTCGGAAACGACACGCCGAGATTGACCAGATGCAAAAACGCCCGTGCAGAAACTGCCGCTTCAACCAACGCGAGATCGCCATGCATTCCGCCTGCCGAACAATATGTTTTTGCCATTTCCACCGGACTATCCGGTTCATCGCCACACAACGACAGCTTATAATACGTTTGTTTATCGCTTCCGGTGTTGATTGACGTTCCAGCGTTTAACCCTTCGGTGACGATCCGCACATCGTCAATTCCTTCCGCCCGCAACCGAACCGCCGCACACAACCCCGCCGCCCCCGAACCGACAACAAGCGTGTGCGTTCTGCGGAGTTCAAATGTCACTTTCATGTTCTTCCATTTTATTTATCGTTTTACGAATTATTGATTTTGCCGATTCCTGAACACACATTTCCATAATTTTTCCGGCAAGAAAACCAACTCCACAAAAGATTAACAAATTTTGAAAGGAATTTGTCAAAACCAAATCCGCTTCACTGCCGCGATATAAACCAATTCCAATCGTGATAATCATCGCCGTAACGCCGATAAACGCCAAATAAAGACCACTCAGACTTTGTGTTTTACTTAAATCACTAGAAGGATTAGGAGAAAACTCTTTCTTTGGTTCTAAAAAGCTGAGCATCATCGGGTCTAGCTGTTGCAGCGTTTTTTTTTCGTTTATCTCATCAATTTGCGACATGACGTCATCCTCTGCAAAGAGTAAAGCTGTTTGAAATACACAATCACCTATCTATCATTTTTATTCGGATATTATTGACCATAAGTTTAAGAATTATAGGAATTTTAACGATTTTGCACGAAATATACAAATCAAATTCAGACCAGCGACAAGAGAGATGATTTTTCAAAATTACGAGAGATTCTTTTCATGTGAAGCTCGGATAGCGCTCAAAATCAATGGATGGGAAATTTGTATTCCTCACACTTGAAAATTCGGTTTTCGTTGTAATGAAGGGAGATTGGAGGTTCAGGGCAGCAGTTTCAAGTCAAGGAATTTTTTTGTATGGCATCTAGGTTTTGCGAAATTAAATTGTTAAAAATGGTCGTGATTTTCTGAATGTGTGAATTTGTGAAAATTTTAGATTTACCATTTTGTTGTTTTTGTGTAACTATTCAGACGCCCAGTGCGGATTTATTGGGTTTGAGCGACTGAACCGTTACGTTTCCTGAATGTTAATCGCTCATGCGTAACAAGGGTGATAAATCAATCCCTCCTCTAAATGTGAAATAAGCAGACAATTTACTCGTCTTTTGACTCCCGTATCGCAAGATAACTGTCGTAACGGCGCAAGTCAATGCGTCCGTCGGCAACGCCGTTTTTGACGGCGCATCGGTCTTCGTGCGTGTGCGTGCAATTGGGATAATGACACAGATTTTCAAACGGATGAATATCCCGAAAGAAACCGGAAACTTCTTCGGGAATAATGTCCCAAAGCATAAATTGCCGAATGCCGGGCGTGTCCACGACGTAACCGCCGAATGAAAGTTTCAGGAGTTCCGCCGTTGTCGTTGTATGTTTTCCTTTTTCATTTTCCTCGCTGATTTCACCGACACGTAAATTTAATTCCGGCTCCAATAAATTGAGCAACGACGATTTTCCAACACCGCTTTGACCGGCAAAAACGCTCTGCCGCCCGATAAGTTGTTTCCGAAGCCGTTCTATTCCAAAACAAGTGATCGTGCTGGTCAAAATCACTTTGTAACCCATTTGACTATAAACGCCGATGAGCGGTTGAAGTTCAGCAACATCAATGCGATCAATTTTGTTAATGCAAATGACAGGAAGGATTTCGGCGCGTTCTGCCGTAACTAAAACGCGATCAATGAAATTCGGTTTCAGTCGCGGCTCGTTCGCGCTTGTCACAATCACCGCTTGATCAACGTTGGCGACAAGAAGATGTTTACGATTTCGACTGGAACGAGCGAGCGTTCCATAACGCGGTTCAACACGTTCAATGATTCCTTCCAAACGATTGGAGCCATGTTGTTCCGGCACGCGAAACGCCACGCGATCACCGGCAATAACGACATGCCGCTGATCGGTCGTAAGCGTTTTCAAAATTCGTCGCGTTACGCAGCTATAAATTTTGCCGTCTTCCGATTCCACATCGCTGTTAAGTCCAAAAACACGCAACACACGTCCCGCTTGACATTTCGTAAAATCAACGTCAGGTAACACTTCAAAACCCGGATGATTTACACCTTCGGTATTTTGTACCTCGCCGATTACCGTGCGATGTTTCACCAACTCGCCTTTGCCGGAAATCCGTTCTTCGGATTCCGGCGTTACGTCTTCAAAACCGTGTTCGTCAAACTTCCGCGTCCAGTCGGTACGGCGCGGCTTTTCCGCACGGTTCTTTCGGAACGCAACACGGATTTTTCTCGATGTTTTTTTCTTGGACATAGTTTTTCAATCGCCATTATGTCGCTGTGCGATTGCTTTATACTCCTCGCCCTTTAAAATTGATTTTCATTAACAAAAGACGTTAAGGATAAGAAAAACTTTGGGACATGAGGAACGATGAACATTGTCTAAAAAGCGAATCTTCAAGTGCGAGGAATATAGAGGAGTATCATTGGAGTAGCGATGACAAGCATGATTCCACATATTTCTGTTTATTTCACATTTAGGGGAAGGGATTGATTGATAAAATACTAACGAAATCATCAGACATATTTCATGTTCGTTTCTCATTATCATACACAAAAAAGCATTCAAGACAACCGCCCCGCTGTTTATGTAAAAAACCGCTTCGCCAAATTATGACGAAGCGGCTTGTGTGCGAATCACTCGTGCAAAACGATTCTTGACATCCTTGCAGAACGTGACACGCGATTATTTGGAGGTTTGCTTTTAATGTTGTTGCGATGCTTGCGCATTGCCGTCCACATTGCCGACCATGTGGAAATGGTCATGGTCGATGTAAATGACTTCACGCGCGTCTTCATTCGTAACCGTGTGCGGCACGGGCCAACCCACATGAATCACTTCCTGAAAATAGACCGTACATTTGTAATGAGCATGGTGCAACTGAACCGGTCCGGCTAACGGAACCACTCGCGGTGGATCAATGTAATCGCCGATTTTTTCTTTGATGATTTTCACGTTATTCCGTTCTCTCGTTTCAAGGAACGGAATACCATGTTTTGTCGGACGTGCTTTTTCCAACGCCCGCATCACTTCGTCATCGGACGGCGTGTCAAGCGCAACATGTTCGGTCGTTTGGTCAATCGGTCCCAAAATCGGCACTTTATCGTAACGTTCATGTTCCCAAGCCAGGTCTTCGTAATCATCTTGAAGCGACGACGGGACAGGAATCGGAACGCTTAACGGTCCGAGCGACGGTCCCGGAAGTCCCACACAGCCGGAAGACGCGACCGCACCGCCAAGTGCAAGTCCCAAAACCGTTGTGTAAATCAATTTTTTGGGCATCTCTTGTTTTCCTTTATGCTTCCAATTTGCGAATTGAATTTCTATGACAGACAAATGCCGTTTCTTACGCTTTGCAATCGCAATTTTCGGACGTTTGTCGTGACGGGTATGCGGTCAACAGACAGGTTGCCTGGCTTTCCGAAATCATGAATCCAGTTCACTTTCAGAATAACCTGCTTTGCTGATATAATCCCTACTATTGTTTATCGTGATATGTCATGCCGGACTTGTGGATTTTTCGAAAAAAGGAAAAGAAAGAGGGTTAAAAAACAAAAAGGTGAAAGATAATAAAAATGATATACTTATCACCCTTTAAAATTCGGCGTTTGCCAAAAAAGGGGGCTTTAGGAATACGGAAACTTCTTCTGTCCCTTTCGTCTTTTGGGTCGCAAAAGTCCTTTTCGCCGCATGTCCCATTTCTGAAGATTTCCGGTAAATTACTCATAAGTCTTTGTTATGTAAAGAGTTAGTAATAATTCCTCGTTGAGAGGGACTACTTTTTTGCGTGTTTTTTCGCAAAATCCTCACATGAGATGGATTTCATCTCATGTGAGATAGGTTTCATCTCATGTGAGATAGATTTTATCTCATGTGAGATAGATTTCATCTCATATGAGATAGGTTTTATCTCATGTGAGATAGATTTTATCTCATGTGAGATAGGTTTTATCTCATGCGAGATAGGTTTTATCTCATGTGAGATAGATTTTATCTCATGTGAGATAGGTTTCATCTCATGTGAGAATTTTTTCATTTTAGGGACAATTTTCAATAAATATGTGCATCAAAATTTGGTTTCTGATGATTATTCAAACGGCTACAAGAGACAAAAGGGACTCTTGGGGACTCTTTTAGAAACTTCCTTCTGTCCCAAAAATCTCTAGTGTTCCTCAAGTCCCACTTGTCTTTGATGTCCCTTTTTTGATGAAAACCGAGTTTGCAAGGGTGAGGAATATGCCATAGTGTTCTATGGCGTTTTCAAATATTGTCCCTCGGCGAAACATAGTAACCTCCTTGTTACAAACGGAATATTCTCAACACAACGTCAACATGATCACCAATCGACATGGTTTTGAACGTGCCGGTTGGTAGTTGCGGATGGTATCGCTGTTAGAATTAACAAAAATCCCATCGAAAGAAATGGCGTCCACAAATGAACCGTAGCCCAGTTGGTATGCCTTGAGCGTTAATTATCTTTATAATCGCAAAAAGCAAGTATCGATCAATATTTGCTCAATGTTGAGCCAGTTGCAACGGCAGGTGATTCAATGTATATTTAGCATATTACGCTGGAAGATGTGAACCGTGTTCGTCACGCAACGGGACTGCCGGAAATGGAAGCAACAACAATAGAGTAACAAGTATGCTCATCGTACTTTAAAAATCGGCTTTCATTAAAGAGGCGTTAAAGACAGAGGGGCTTTGAGGACAAATGAATACGGTCTTAAATTTAAAGTGTGAGGCATGTTTTAGCCATTTTTCAAGATTTTTATGCCAAAATTCCGATATGGATGTGTTTTATTGCGTTTCTACTTATGACGCGCGTAACATGAGTTATCAGAGATAGCTTAAAGACGTTCATCTTACTTTTGGGGAAATTCTATGGGTTCCGGGAATTACTGAAAATAAATGAAAATCGTTTATTTTTAACCGATCAAATGCAGCCAAAATTTACGCGATTTGACTGAACAGATATAAGACAACAAAAAACTAATGACAAAAGAAAATACGATTTTTTGTCCTCAATGTGGGGAAGAAATTAATGTCAGTGATATTCTTTACCGTCAGGTGGAGACGCAACTGAAAAAAGATTTTGAAAATCAATCCGCAATTCGTGAAAGAGAGTTCCAAACAAAATTCAAAGAGTTGGATTTAGCGAAACAAAAGCTGGCGGACGCACAAAAACAACAGGACGAATTGGTGGACAAAAAAATCCGCGACGGTTTGAAATCGGAAAAAACGAAATTGGAAAAGTCGATACGTCAGCAGATCGACGAGGAAAAATCTGACGCGATTCATTTATTGGAAGAGTCGCTGAAACAAAAGACGGAACAAGTCAAAGAGTTAAACAAAACCAAAGCGGAAGTCGAGCGGTTGAAACGCGAGAAGGAAGAATTGAAAGATGAAATTCTTCTCGAAGCACAAAAAGAATTGAGTGAAAAAATCAAACAGGAACGCCAAACGATGCAACAGCAATTCGACGAAAAAACGAAGCTGGCAGAATGGCAGCTTGAACAAGAGCGTGAGGAAATCCGCAAAAAATATCAGGAAGAAAACTCGCTGAAAATTCGGGAATTGGAAAAAAAACTGCAAGTTCAAACCGAACTTGCCGAAGCGATGAAACGTAAAGCGGAACAAGGTTCGCAACAGTTACAGGGCGAAGCGCAGGAGTTGGCGATTGAAGAAATTTTGCGATGCGCGTTTCCGATTGACAAAATCGCAGAGGTTCCCAAAGGTGTAAACGGCGCGGACGTCATTCATACAGTTCGGACGAAATTCGGAGACGACGCGGGAATCATTCTTTACGAAAGCAAGCGAACAAAAACATTTAGTAACGATTGGGTGAGCAAACTGAAATCAGACGCGGTATTGGTCAATGCCGACGTTTGCATTATTGTCACAGAGGCGACGCCCAAAGAAATCAAACGCATTGGACAAATCGATGGTGTTTGGATTTGCACGTTCAGTGATTTTCAAGGGCTTGTGATGATCCTTCGTGATTGCATGATAAAAATTCACGCCGCTTACGCTTCGCAATCCAACAAAGGTGAAAAAATGCAAATGCTTTACGACTATCTGACCGGGAATGAATTTCGGCTACAAGTCGAGGAGATCATTCATGGTTTCAACGAGTTACAACGGGGCTACGAAAAAGAGCGTCAAGCGATGGAACGCATCTGGAAGGAGCGAGAGAAACAACTGGCGCGCGTGCTACTGAACACAAACCGTTTTATCGGTTCCGTTAAAGGAATCGCCGGTAGTTCGCTTCCCGAAATGAAACTGCTGGAAGAAAAACAACAAGCGTTGTCGGAAGAATAAAAAATTCGCAACAACAAAGCATACAGAATAATGCTTTGAGAAAATTTTCGACACAAACACAAAATTTCTGTCGAATTAAAAACTCACTACCCCCAAAAAACCGTTATCAAGAATTCTTGATAACAGTTGGGGGATTCGGCATTTTAGATTTTACGAAAACGAAGGTTCATGTTGTAAGTGCGGACGCTTAACTTGTGCGTGAGGCAAGTGCGTCAGCAATGCGGCGACGTGCGACCAATGAATATTCCCTGCGTCAATTGACTCAAAAATTGTAGCGATAGTTTCCCAATCTTCCTCGCTTTCAAGCGTCATACGAAACTCCGTACCGGCAAATTGTTTTGGCACGGAAACAAGCGTCAATGCTTCTTTCGTGGCTTGTTCGAGAAAATACATACCGGGATATTCCCGATGAATCGGCGAAACCGCTTTGCGGTTCGCGTGATGCAGCGCTTTCACGTTGTACCACTCGGCAAACATTCCGACCGGTCGCCCTTTTGCGGAATAAGAATCGTCCGTGAACTGAAACGCGGCATATTCGCCCTGCGGATTCGATTCCGCCGCAATGACTAACTGATCAATCAAAGGCGAATCAATTAAAGGCCAATCCAAACCAAGATAAACGCAGTGTTCTGCTGGAAACGCTTCTAACGATTGACAAAGAGCCATCAATGTTTCGGTTGTGTTGGCGGTAAAAACCGGCACATCTAACGGCGTCGTTGTTTTGACGAACAAATTTTCATCCGAGTTGTCGGTTACAACGATTACTCCGTTAAGTTGCAACGAGTCGGTCATTTGCCGGGCAACCCATTCGAGAACGGTTTTTCCGCCAAGCATACGGCTGACATTTCGGCGTTGGCTATCCGTTGTCAACAAACCATCAATAACCCCTAATGTTTTCAACATGATTCCTTCCTTCTTTTTCGAGTGACAAACAATTTTGGAGAAAAGTCCCAAACCCACCACCATGATTTCTATAATTCTACCCAAAAGTAGGCAACTCCACCAGTGTCTGCACAAAAACTTTGCGATTTTTGTAAATTTTCCATTGGACAAATTACACACAAAACTGGAAAATAATACAGAAAACCTCAATAAAACGATTTTTTACAGTGACCGTCAATCTCATCGGAAAACATTACTATTGTCGCCCTTATTTATCAAGTTTCCCTTAGTAGCCCGAATTGCATCAACTATGCCCTTATTTTTCGTTCACATTTTGTGGGGTAACAATCCATGATCTAAACAATAAGGGAATAAGGGTGCGTTTGGGTGGGATCTGTTGGCTACTAAGGGAAACTTGATAAATAAGAGCGGCGATGATAAAGCCATTCGGGTAATTGCAATGGTAAAGTCTTTCGTGTAGCTCTACAGTTGCCAGTGCGGATTTATTTGGCTTGGGAAACTGACGCCATAGTTTTCGATTGCGTTTGCAAATATTGTCCCCCAAAAACGAAAGAAGCAGAAATTATTATTCCTGCCAAATATTAGATTACTATACTCATTGCACTTGAGTGTTCGGTTTTATGAAGGAAGATCACACCATATTGTATGGTATAACGGCATATCAGTGAATAACCGAAATTTCAAGTGCAATGGGGATACTTTGGAAAATAATAACCATTCCGTGAACGGTTACGAAGTAGCGACATTGTTTTTACTTCTTTTTCTGCGATTCGTATTTACTCCACGCTGGAAACTCGGTTTTTTGTAACTCTTCAGGAATATCAATATCATACGTATTTTTCCCCGTCTTGACGGTAAAAGTCAAGGGGGTTGTTTCCGGTTTTTGGTATTGAGCGGGAATGATATTTTTCGAGTCGATCCTTGCGGTGCGACCATTCTTTTCAATATCACGGATTTCCTCTGCCGTCATGGAAAAGAGTAATTTTCTCAATGTTATCTTGTACTCGCCGACAAAAACTCCATCGTTTGTGTGAAGTGTTGTTAGGGCGAATGTACCGTCTTTTGCGGTTTGACCTGTAGCGGATCGTGCTTGAGGATCATTTGTTACCGGTAAAAAATTGACTGTTACACCTTCAAACGGTTTGCCTTGATGCGTAATCTTGCCGCGCACCTGATTCAAATTTTCAAGTCCCGAATTTGCACAACCGACAGCTAAACAAGTCAGGGTAAAAACCATTGTCATTTTGAAATATCTTGCCATTGAAATCTCCTTTTAATTTTTTAATTAAAATAAACTCTATATGAAAACGTAACCGTTATTAGAGAAGAATTTTTCAACGCAAAACACGCGAATAATACAAACAAAAATATTCGCGTCATTTTTGTATTTTATTCGCGTGTTTCGCGTTAAAAAATGTTGAACACAAAAAACACAGAACTTACCCAAAAACAAAAAATAAAAATTTCCGTAACTTCCGTATCTTTTGTGTCCAAAACGATTTTTTAACTCTAATTCTTACTACGGAACAGAGATAGCTTCTCCTCCGTCGCGTGAGCCGAATGCTCCCCAAACGCCGAATGGCGACTGACCGCTACGGCGACATTTTTGTCCTGCCAGCGTTCCCGTATGAACGTTATCTGAAACAAACCGTACCGAACCGTCACACAATGCAACATTGACTCCGCCCGTATGGTAACTTGTCGGCGGAATAATTGCTGTTCCGTGTGCGCGGTTATCACGTGAACCGCACGATGGCGCGTTGGGAGCAAGAATAAAATTTGCCCAAGTAAATCGAGTGTTCGAGTTGTACCACTCTGAACCTCCCGCAGCCCAAACAGCAATTGTGTCTCTGATATTATTACCCTCTCGTACCGTAAGACAAACGGAAGGATCAAATGTTCCAGAGGAAGCTGTTCCGTCGTATGCGGTTTCCGCCGGAAGGCTATCATTTTGATCAGAAAACACACCCGGTGTTCCGCTATCTTCTCGAGTGATATTCGTCTTGTAATTCCGTCCAGAAACGGTTGCGATTGCAGTTGCACCGTCGGTATGCGTTGCCGTTGGACTAGTGCAACGCTCCGTCAACAGCGCAGTGTTACTTGTCCCGTCGCTAACTGCGCTCATCGACGTTCCAAGTCCGGCGCCTTTTATCGCGCCACGTGTCCAACCCGGCGCGCCTCTTGACGCGTGAGCGCTTGCATAATATTCCGTTTTAACACACCAATCACCGGCGCTAACGACATAATTACCGCTACGATGATCTCTAGTGCCTACCTCATCGCGATGGAGTTGACCGCCTTCGGAATCGGAAGGACAGGCAACAAATTGAACATTACTCGCAAGAAGTTCCTGCGGGTAGTTATAAACATTACCCCAACCATGTCTGCCAGGTGGAGTAGCTGTACTGGCAGCGATGTATGTTCCGCTGTTGTACTCCGTCATCCACTGATTATAGAGCGGTTCATTCTCCATAAACGGCAACACGAATACCCAAATCGAAACATGTTGCATCGACTCGAGGTTGTTGCCATTTATTGGTCCCCAACCATCGCCGTTCATGGGAAATGCCCCATGAGCATCGTGATAGTTGTGAATGGCGAGTGCAAGTTGTTTTTCTTTGTTTTGACAACTCATTCGCCTTGCCGCTTCCCGCGCGGCTTGAACTGCCGGCAAAAGAAGTGCGATCAAGATTCCAATGATCGCAATCACTACGAGTAATTCGACCAGCGTAAACGCTCGACGAACAAAAGATTTTTTTCCAAATCGGGCAGAAATGCTCGCAATAACGCGGGCAAAAAAAAGTGAAATCGCACGTAAAAAATGGTATATAAACCATTTTACGTACCCCCCCCCCCCGATACATTTTTACACAATTCAAGAAAATTAAACGCTTTGTTTAATTTTTTCATCGCTGAAACTCCTTTATCTTAAGTTTTTTTGAAATGAAATGACAAAAATCACTGTGATTTTGCCATTTACTAAGTCATTTTATGTTGTTATTATGTGCAAATAAATTGACAATGTCAATACGGATTGTTGGAGTTTGAGGAAATTTTCTTGAATTTTTTGTAACTATTCAGTCGGTTTTAAG
>JAIRYX010000428.1 GCA_031267635.1 Planctomycetaceae bacterium | reverse complement strand
TGTAAAACATTTTATGTTCCCCCACACCCTGTTATATTTTGACACAATTCGAGAAAATCAAAAGCTTTGTTTATCTTTTTCATCGCTGAAACTCCTTCATTTTAGTTTTGGAGAATTTTGAAAGACAAAATCACTGTGATTTTGCCTAACAGTTAATTTGATTGATTACTATCATACACCAAGGTTCAGAATATTCAAAGGGGAATGTGGGATATTTTGACATTATTCTTGAAAATTTCTTATTGGTTGTTAATTTAGTGGAATTGGCATGGCCTAAAAGCAGCAGTTATGGTATATGCTTCTTGAAGTTTTTTGATTTCCCACACGGCACACGGTAACCGTTTCAAGGAGTAGTACTCTGCTTGCGCATATATTTTTGCGTACTTCTCCCCCTATAGTCGTTGTTAAAACGGCTTTTGTTTGTTTGAATTTATTGGCAAAAAAAATGGTCTTACCTGGTTTTTATCTTTTTGTTAATATCTTGACAATTAAGCGGTTTATCCTCGCTCGTTAATATCAAGATGGTTGAGGCAATCCTTGTGAGCGTTTGCCAAAACAATTAGCTTAGCAAGAATGGCTTTCATCGTGTCGGATATTATCATAAAATAATTGTTCAATGTTCAATACAATATCAAATACAGTTCTCGGTACGTGTTTTGAATTACGCGGCGTCTGTCGAGAACTGATAGCAGACCAACAGTGTTCTCTTATTCATTGGACGATATTAACCAAACACTAACAGATAACAATTGCAGTTTAGGTCATAAACCCAATACCATCGTCACATCTCAAATTACCTTTTTAGTGTCCTTGTTGCAAATGCTTCGACTGGTTCTGAATGTACATTTCGTGTTGCGGTGAAGAGAACACGCGATGTGTTTGTTGCTCGTACAACGGAAGTTGGATTTCCGCTCAATTAAAACGTACATGGGATTGGAATTGTTGCGAACAAAAAAACTTAACGAAATACCTGCGCAAGCAGGATTACCCCCTTTTTCTTTTGAAAGCAAATATGAGAAAATATCGTCTTATGACGCCGGGACCGACGCAAGTTCCTGAAAAATCATTACTTGTGTTAGCAAAACAGGTAACGCATCATCGCACGTCCGACGCCGCGGATTTGTACAAAAATGTCGTCGCAACATTGCAACAAGTTTTTTATACAAAAAATAATATCCTGTTGCTCACTGGTTCAGGAACAGCGGCAATGGAAGCGGCGGTGACAAATTTTGTGTCACACGGCGAAAAAATCCTTGTTCTTTCGTCGGGAAAATTCTCGGAACGTTGGGGCGAAATTGCTCAAGCGTTTGGAATGGTGCCGATTTTGTACGAACTGGCTTGGGGGAAACGTTTTGAGCCGGCGGAAGTACAAATGCTCCTTGCCGCAAATCCTGATATTGTCGCAGTTTGCGGAACTCTTTGCGAAACAAGTACCGGAGTTGGTCATGACATTAAAGGAATCGGAAAAGTCGTGCGTCAAACAGATGCCATTTTCATGGTGGATGGAATCAGTGCGGTAGGAGCGGTGGAATGTCGGACGGACGACTGGGGAATTGACGTTTTAGTTGTCGGGTCGCAAAAAGCGTTAATGGGGTTGCCCGGTATGGCAATTATTTCGGTTAATGAAAAAGCATGGGAGAAATGTGAAAAAACAGAAAGACAAGCGTTCTATTTTGATTTGATGAAATACCAAAAGAGTGCGGCGGATTTGACCACGCCGTTTACCGTGTCAAAATCACAGCTAGAATCGCTTGGTTCGAGCGTAAATCTTTTGTTGGAAGAAGGATTGGAAAATGTTTGGAGACGTAACGCTCAACTTGCTGCCGCGACCCGTGCTGGATTGACCGCAATGGGACTTCGTTTAACGACCGAATTTCCGTCGGACGCAATGACTGCCGCGTTTATTCCCGAAACAATTGATGCGAAAGCTTTTATGAAAACGCTGGAAAACCGTTACGGTATCAAACTTGCTGGTGGTCAGGGAGATTGGAAAGGCAAAATTTTCCGCATGGCACATTTCGGCATCATTGATGAATGCGACGTACTGGGCGTACTTTGCGTAATAGAAATGACACTCAATTCATTCGGCTTCGCGGTTACACTCGGAACTGCCGCGCGTACAGCGGAACAATATCTACCTTCCTCCAAGCTGTAAAAAACTATTCTTCACTGTTTGAAAGAAGGTAGATATGATTCATCCGACCAGTCCGTACCCGAACGGCTTTACCAGTCAATGGAGACGTCATCATTAAGATTGTTATCCGGCTTGGGCGAATGAATCGCTGCAAAAACCTTTGTATCCGCCGGATGGGTAACATAAGTTACAGAGACAAGGATGCAAAAAACATCAAACTGTCAAAATTTTACAAGTTTGGCGGTTATGATTTCCCTTGACGCAAAAATTATTCATCATAAAATTTAACAAGACATAGACATTCTCATTGGCAGAGCGTGTATCTGTCAGAGATATTAATCCCGTCAAAAAATATACCGTTTGGTAATTGCCAAAGAGTCAGCGTTGTCAAAAAGGAAATCATGCTATTTGAAGTGGAAATGAAATTTGCCGTTTCGGATGTTGTCGCTTTGTTGGAAACATTGCAACAGGAGTTCGGTTTGACATTTGGCGAATCGGCGGAAGAACACGATATATTTTATCAACATCCGGCGAAAGATTTTGCAAAAACGGACGAATGTCTTCGAATTCGGCAAAAAGCGGGACAATACACAATGACTTACAAAGGCCCCAAAATTGACAGCGAGTCGAAAACCCGCCGCGAGCTGGAACTTTTTCTTACCGACCAACCGGAAACCGCTAAGCAATGGGACGAATTATTACAAGCCGTCGGTTTTTTACCGGTCGCTGAATTGAAAAAAATACGGCGAACTGTCGCTATTATTTTTTGTGAACAAAAATTCAGTTTGATGCTTGACCATCTCGACGGATTGGGAGATTTTATCGAAATTGAAACTATCGCCGACGAACAACAACTGCCCGAATTGCAAAAAAGCGTCAAATCTTTGGCAGCAATGTTAAGACTTTCCAATCTGATTGTTGAGAGTTATTTGGAATTGATGATGAAATATCAGAACGAGAATTGATATTGAGTTTTGAACAATCTAAAACCCTTAAATTTTTCTGATTATTTCGTTTTTGGGGGACAATATTTGAAAACGCATAGAGTAAAGTCGTTCGGATAATTACAATGGTAAAGTCTTTCTTGTAACTCTACAGTTGCCCTGGGCGGATTGATTGGGTTTGGGTAACTGGATAGTTACAACGAAATAACCAGAAATTTTTGCTCTGTCGTTCACTTTGCGTACTTTCCTTGTGGATGATTCTTTATTCTTTTATTTGTTTTGTCTATCTTTGCTTCATTGTCTGATCTAAATGTATAATATAGATAGAATTTTCTGATGACTATAATTTTAACCGTTTTTTTGCTTCGATTTGTCCGATAATAATTATCGTATAAATACTATTTTCTTTTCGTCGTTCGCAAAAGGGATGAAATTATTGGCTGTTATTTGGAACAGCAAATGCATCAGCATGAATAAGAGACAGCAAAATCTTCAACAAGACGACATGCAACGGATCTCCCGATATGGATTGCGAGAAGCGATTCATGCGGCGAGTGAAAAACATCCGCGCGAATCGCGGAAAAACCATTTGCAAAATCACGGTCGTTCTTTTGAAACTGTTTGTCCTCATTGCCGTTTCATATTTGAACATCACATACCTCGTTACAGTGAAGTAGTGAATTGTCCGGCATGTGGGATTCGTTTTGAATTGAAGTCCGATTTGCAAATTGACACCGTTCAAATTGAACATATCGAACAAGAATTAGCACAAATTCGCCAGGAGCTTCAACAACATTCGTTTCCCAAATCCTCCAAACATCAGGAACAATCATGTATCAATGTGCTACCGTGCTACACGGTCGGAGAACATTTTTCCGCAAGTGAGATTTTGACGGACGAAATTGCGGCGGATGACGAAATCGTTACTTATGAGTCGGTACTGTCTGATGACACGAATGGATATTGGTTAGCCGATTATGTTCATTCTGCGGATTGCGATCATGGTGGCGTTCCTCCTAAAAAAATCCCGTCCGAAGAAAAAACACCGTTGGAGTTTTCGCAAAATCCAACCCCTTTGCGAAACAATAAAACGAAAACAAATAAATCCGATTTGTCTATTCGTTTTGCCAAACATTGGCAAAATCATAAAAATCAATGGCGAAAAAAATTGATTATCGGCGGTATTTTGACCGGCTTGATTTGTGTGTTTGTTTTGCTGTTACTTCATTCTCGTGATTTTTCAAAACAAGTTGCCGTTACACATAAAAAAAATTCTTACGTTTCGGACAAACAAGAATCGAACGCAATTTCCCAAAATTTACCAATTCCTTTACCGCAATCTGAACACTCAGTATCGAATGACAATGTGTTATCCCGTATAATTTCGTTTAGCGATGAAACGCCAACGATTCCATTGCATTTTTGGGGAGACACTGTCCCTGGAAATTATGCACAAAATATAAAATTGGACAACGAGGACGAATTATTATACAAACCGGAAAACGTGCCGGTTGCAGCTATTTCGGAATCGGTTGCAGAAAATCCTGTTGCGCAAGAAACTCATCCGCTGGTCGCTTTACCGGAACCGGTTTCGGAACAATTGATTCCGCTTCCGTCGCCGGAACAGTCAGCCAAAGAAGACGCGGCGGAACGCCTTGTCAAACAAAACGAAGCGGAATCGTTGCTTAATGAAGCGTATATGCTCGTGAAAACAAATCCAATTCGCAGTATGTTGTTGGCGTTGCAATCCATCCGCCGTTTTCAGGAGCTTGGCTTGGATGTTCCCAATAACGCGCGATGGACGCTCAATCAATCGCTTGCGTCGCAACATCTTGGTATTTCGCTGAACGGATTTTACGGCGGAATTGAAGCGATGACGTTGAGCAAAGACGGACGATGGTTTCTTTTTGCTGATGACGAAGGAAAAGTTTGGCTTTGGGACGTTACAAAACATGAACAACCCACCGGTTTTTTGCTTGATACGATTGAAGGCGGCGTTTTGCAACTGCATATTACGTCCAATTTGAATTGGGGAATTTGTGTTGCGTCAAATGGAATGATTCGTATTTGGAATTTAGCTCTGGAACAGCCGTCGGAAAATCCGGTGGATATTGTGGATTTGCGATGCCGATTTGCGTATTCGGTTGTCAGCGAAGACGGTCATTGGCTTGCGGCTTATGGAAAACCGATACGAGGATCGCAAAACAGTACGAATGAAATTTATTTGTGGAACTTAAACATTCTCACCACGAATCAAACGTTGTCGCCGCCCGCCGTTCTTAAAGGACACGAAAAGCCGATCCGCTCGTTGGTAATTAGTAAAAATTCGCAATGGCTCGCGTCGGGTAGCGAAGACAAAACCGTGCGGGTTTATGATTTGCAAGCATCGGCAGCGGAACAATTTGTTCTCAAAGGACACGAATTGGAAGTCAACGCTATTGCGATGAGTCCTGATGGACGCTGGCTTGCCACCGGCGGACGCGACGCGATTCTCCGCATTTGGGATTTACAAAAGCGTCCAAACATGCAACCGATCTCGTTACGGGAACACGACGGATGGATTTCGACGCTTGTTTTCAGCAACGATGGACGTTATCTTGCAACGGGAAGTTACGATAAAACGATTCGTTTGTGGCGGATTGAGAACGTCAATGAAAATGGAAAGAATGAGCATCTAAAAGTTGAACATGTGCTGACAGGACACGAAAGTCCCGTGAAATCTTTGCAATTTTCTGAGAATAACAATAGGATTGTTTCATTGGGATTGGATAAAGAAGTTCGGCTTTGGAATTTGGAGCAAGGGAATCCGTCGGAAAATCCGCTGGTGTTTTACAGTCCGGGCATTCCATTTTCTGGAGTGTTAATGACGAATGATTCTCGATGGTTGATGCTCGCGCAACCGAAAGCGAACTTGAAAAAACAATCCGGTTTACGGCTTTGGCCTCTTCAATTTTCGGAAACGTTGGATTGTGCGTCCAAGTTTGCCAACGCGAGTTTTTCGCCAACCCTTCATAATGCGATTCCTGTTTTTGCCGAACCGATAATGAGCGGACACATTTCCGATGAACGAATTGCGCGAACGAATTACAATCAAGTGACGCCGTTACCGGAAGTCGCGGAACAACCGCTACAGGAAAACGTCATTGCGTTGCCTACGTCGCCGATGATCATTACATCCGTTAATCCATCAACAGCGCTGCTGCCAACATCAACAACACCGCTTGCCGCGCAACCGTCTGCATCTCCGTACATTCAATTAACGATACCACGCCAAATGTCGTTTCAAGGAAATGGCACGGCATCAGGCAACTCGTTTTCGTTTCGCTAGAGATTATGAGAAGGCGGCATTTCAAAGATGTTCCCGTTCACGGCATTTTTGTTAAAGAGAGAGGAACTCGCCGCCTGCTCGGACAACGGTTCACGGTTTTTAGCCCTCTGCCAACTATTCTCTGAAAGCTCCTGTCCCTAAAAGACGCATCCGCCAAACTCGGCTCGTTCTTGAACTCCGCAAGCAAAAAATGCTACGGACGTTATAAAAAACGTATTTACCAAACCAAATAAATCCGCTTTGAGCAAATGAGTAGTTACACCCCTTTGTCACTAAGAAACTTCTAAAAACCTCATTTTCAACAAATGCGACCGTTGAAAAATAAGGGCTTACGAATATTTGGGAGAGGTTTTTAGAAGTTCCCACTACAAAGTCATCAGGAAGAATTTAACGTATTTTTTCTCTCGCGTTTTAATCGCAAAGACACGAATGAAATCCCAAAAGCACCCTAAGGGAGTCGAACCCTCATTAGTAACATGGGAAGCTACTGTGTTACCGCTACACTAAGGATGCAAAATAAAACATCATAACTTTAAATATTCTATACGTTGTTTTTGTTTTGACAAGAGTAGTTGGGAGAATTTTTGCAGAAAGGCAAGCAAATTAACTGATTATTTCGTTTTTTGGAGGGCAATCTTTGCAAACGCAATAGAAAACTATGGCATCAATTTCCCAAGCCAAATCAATCCATACTCTGGGTAGCTATAGAGTTACCCGAACGGCTTTACCTTTGCCGCCTTTATTTATCCAGTTTTCCTTAATAGCCAACAATACCCCAAAACGCGCCCTTTATGCCCTTATGTTGTAGAGGATGGATTTTAAAAAATAAGGGGATAAGGGCGTATATCGGGGGTTTTGTTGGTTACCAAGGGGAACTAGGGAACTTCTAAAAACCTCTCCCTAATATCAGCAAGTCCTTGTTTTTCAATGGTAGAATTTGTTGAAAATAAGGTTTTTAGAAGTTTCTGCTAGATAAATAAGGGCGGTAATGGTAGCATTTTCGGTAAAATTGACCATAACTACTCAGTTACCCGGTACGGATTGATTGGGGTTGAGTGATGGAATAGTTACAAAAAATCAACGAACAATACTTTAGCGGCGTTTTCAATTAGCGTGCATATTAAATTAACGTGCATAACATGAGACAACCATTTTAATGATTTTGTTTTTTGCCGCCTACTATGCACCGAAAATTTTGCGATAACTCACGTTATGCACCCCGTAAGTTTTGGGACTTTGAGGATAAACGCTAAGCATCGTCTTAAAAATCGAGTTTTCAAGTTTTTGTATGCAATGCGAAATAATAAATTTTACTCACTCATTTCTTTCTTCCCCAGCAAATATCACGACTTTCCAGCAAATATCACGGATTGCCCATGATATTTGCTGGAATATCTCAAAAAATCGTTGAATTTTATCTTTGGTATAAAAATTGCTAAATAGAATTATCCAAGACGATTTGCTATGAAATTTTTCTCGAGCAAATCTCCAAATTAAACAAAAATTTTTAATGAAGGAAGCACTATGCGCAAATCAAATCAAATCAAATCAAATCAAATCAAATCAAATCAAATCAAATCAAATCAAATCAAATCAAATCAAATCAAATCAAATCAAATCAAATCAAATCAAATCAAATCAA
>JAIRYX010000396.1 GCA_031267635.1 Planctomycetaceae bacterium | reverse complement strand
ACGACCGCCTTCAAAAAAAATACCAATAAGAAAAAACGTAAAAAGAAAGAACCACGTCTCAACAAAAAAATTGCTAAACCAAGGAAAAGAAAGCAGTTAGGATTAACTGGAAACTGCTGGCGTAAAGCCTAACACCCGTACCGGTTACGGAACACCAAATGTTTGATCTGTGAATTTTGATTGATACCGGCTTCGGCATAACATAAGGAGAATAACAAATCATGTCTCGTAATCTTGTTCTTGTTGGTTTACCCTGTTGCGGAAAAACGACGTTGGGTAGAATTGTTGCGGAGAGATGTTCGATGAAATTTATAGATATTGATGAAATTGCTTACGAGAGAAGTATAGTGAGAGAACCCGATTTCACCGCTTGGGTAGCAATGAGTCGCATCCCTTATTACAAAGACGAGATTGTCCAAAGTCTAAAAAACGAAACAGAACCAACCGTCGTTTCAACCGGTGCCGACGACGTTATTGACTGGCGAAATGCGCAAGCACTTCGTGAATTTGGTACCGTCGTTTACATTAAGCAAGACAGAAAACTCCTGCTTGAAAAAGCCAAAAGCCGGTTTCCCTTTGTCAGATATTCCGACGAAAAAGAAGGAAGAGAACCAAGAGACATGAGCGAATTTATTTTCAGTCAATTTGAGTCAAACGTCTCTCTATACAACACGATTGCCCACGCCTCCATCGAAAATAACGGCACAATCGAAGAAGGCGTAGAAAAGTTATTGAAAATCGTAAAAACATTTCCTTAAAATAACGGTCATGTTCTAAACTTATTGTATTAATCCGAAGTTCCTTAAAAATTTGGTCAATTTTTTGACGTTCGTTCAAAAACACAGAAATACTATTGTATTTATCCCGAATGTTGCTTACAATATCGTCTTGCATGTTAGGAGTATATCATGTTTGCTGGGAATGGGCAAAGACTCTTTTTTGTTCTGATAAAATAGCAAAAATAAACAAAATATATTCAATATCGCGTTCAAAGCAATCGTTCTGATTCTGGCAAAAAAACACTTTCTTTCTTTTATGCCGTTTTTTTCTCACGAAATAATCTCTGTCATTCGATGTAAAGGAATGACGCATAGAATTATCGCGCATGTTCTATCACTTTGAACCATGGTGCAAAATAGAGAAAATACAAAGCATTCGGCGTTTATTGTAAACATGTTAGGAAAGTGCGTAAAATTTTACAATTTTCAGTCCTGATATTTGTGGGAGAACCTGATATGCAGAGAAAACGGAGACAACCCAATGCCATCATTCAAAATAAACGGCACGGTACGGGGCGCGAACCGCCGGACTAAAGAAAATCATGATTGTCGTTTCATTTCTACTAAAAATCATTCACTATTTTTTGTATGTTTTCTCTCACAAATCCAATTGAACAAGAAGCTGTTTTTGCGGTTTTGCAAAGTACCGACGGAAACGGCGAAACCATAAAAAATAAGGGGGACTCCGATGTTTCGGATCAGAAAGAAATCAACAGTCGGCAAAGCGACTTTGAGAAGTGACAATAAAACGTGCCTCGAAAGGAGTAGAGTGTTGGAATCAACTAGAAAAAAACAAACCAATTTCTTTGCTGTCGCTCTAGGAATTACGGCAGCGGTTGCCTCTGTAGGACTTTTACCGCATCAATCCGCGTTTTGCCAACCGTATCCTAATAATCAGGCGGCAACGAATCCGGCGGATCATTCGGTATTGCTTCGGCAAAAAAGCCAGCAGCTTTTGGTTGCCGCACGAACCTCGCTGGCAGGCGGCGATCATGTTACTGCCGAAAAGCAAATGCAGGAAGCCGTCGGCTTAAACGCGGTTTATACGCAAAGCGACGATAAACCGGAATACGTGAACGAATTGATTAAAGGTCATCGCGTTTGGTTACAAATGGCGAACGCACAAGGCAATATTGAGCAGACGCGGCGAATCCATGCTGAAAACCTCGCTTGCCAGGCGGACGGCTTTTGTCGGCATGGGAATTACGACATGGCGGAAAAACTGGTACGTGAAGCGGCGGCGCAAAACGTATCGTTCAGCAACGCGATGGTCATGAAAAAACTTGATCCCGCGTCGATTATGAACACCATCAACGACGCGAGAATCGTACAAGCGGCGAAGAACAAGCAATCTGCGGGGACGGATTCGCAATATCTTTCCGCGACCGTACAGCGTCAAGCGTCTGGAATGACGCCGATGCTTGCCGAAGCACGGCAGTTGCTCAAAGTCGGGAAAATTCAGGAAGCGGAGACAATCGCTCATAAATTGATTGCACAAAACATTCCTGAAAGTGCGTTTGCAACGTTCGGCGACAGTCCGGTTCGGCTGAAGACAGATATTGCCGCGATGCGGTTGAACACGGCTCAGCAATACGGAAATCAGAACAACAATCCGGCGATGCAGAATCAGTACGCCGTGCAACCGGCATACAATCCGTTGCAAGACGCCACAACAAATATTCAAGTACAAGGCGTGCAAAGTGATTTCCTGACGCCGGGCAACGTTCCCGGTCAATCACCTGCGGCGATTGCCGAGCAAGGGCAAACGGGAAATGCGGCAAATCTCACGCGCCAAGCGTCGGAACATGAATTTGCTGCGGAAGTTTCACAACAAATCGTGCGATCTCAGCAGTTGATGGCGGAAAATCCGCCGAAACCGGAAGACGCGATCAACAATTTGCAGGAAACTCGTAAGCGGGTTAACACATCGGACATTTCGCAGGAGATGAAAACGCGACTTTTGAATAAGATTGACAGCGAAATCACGCAAATGGACGATTACAACTCGAAATACGGTTCGGCGATTCGCATGGAACGCGAGAACAAAGCGACTTACGATACTCTGGCGGAAGAGCAAAAGCGAAAAAGCTACGTAGAAATGAAACTCAAAGAGTACGTCGATGAGTACAACTCGTTAATGCGTGAAGAGCGTTTCGCCGAAGCGAATGCCGTTGCGGAAAAAGCGCGCACGATTGATCCGAATCATCCGATTGTTACGCAAATGGGTTACACATCGCAAACGGCGGATCGGCAACGGCAAATGGAGATTGCCCGAAGTAATCAGGAACGGGGAATTTGGAATGCGTTTCTTGACCAGCAGAACTCGTCGGCAATGAATGTCAGCGACAATCAACCGTTAGTTGGTCCCGCTCTTTCGCAATGGCAGCAACATCTCCAACGTTCGGCGATGAGCGTTACCGGCGCGGAACTCTCGGAAAGCGAAATCAAAATTTATCAAGCGTTGAATCAGGCGATTACGCTCGACACGAACGGCGACAAACCGTTAGGCGCGGTTCTCAAGAAACTGCAAGAAGACCTCGGTATCAACATTGAATTGGATACAACCGCCCAGGGGACGCAGGGAAGAATGGCGCCTATTGGTGTTCCAGAGGACTGGTTAGTGAACATTGACGCACGCTATGAAATCAAATTGAAGAGCGCGTTGAATCTTATGTTGGCACGTTACGGGCTTGGTTACACGGTTCGCGACGAGGCGTTGTATATCACCGACAAGAACCGTAGCCGCGGCGAAATCCAGCAGAAAGTGTATTATGTCGGCGACCTGGTTCTGCAACAGCAAAAAATCGTCCATTTGTCTCCGATGGACAAATACGCTCAAGCGATGGACATCGCGCTCGGGCGGCATCGCGGTTTGGGAATATCCGGCAATTCGATTATCAATCCGGTCTCGACGCCGGTCAATTATCAGCAGCCGACAAACTTGCCCCGCGGAATTAATCCGCAAATCATGGGAGACGGCGGGTATTATCCGTCCGGCGCGAACCAGTTCAACCCGTACAACAACAATAATTCTTACGGGAGTTATGGAAATTGGGGAACCGGCGCGGCAGGCGGCGGCGTGAATTACAGCGATTTAATCATGCTGATTCAGGAAACTATTGATCCCAATTCATGGCGCGACGGCGGTTACGGAACAACCGGCGGCGGCGGAAACAGAACGGTAGGCACCGGACTGGGGACGGAAACGACGACAGAAGGAGACGAGGAAGGATTGGGAACGATTCGCCCGTTTGATCTGACTTTGACGTTGATTGTCAATCAAACCGAAGACAATCATCAGAGGATTCAAGATTTGCTCACACAGCTGCGCAAGATGAACGACATCCAGATTAGCGTGGAAGTACGATATGTCACTCTGACCGATAATTTCTTCGAGGCGATAGGAATGGACTTTGACGTGAGTTTCCGCAACTCGAAAGGAAATACGTATGCCGCTTTGAATAACGGGAGCGGTACAACCACGGACACAACAACCGATGAGAATACGCTGCTCAATACAACGGCTTTCACGAATGCGGTTAAGTCGAACAACTTGATTGCGGGATTGCTCCCCGGCGGATCGACTGCCGCCCCGAATTTCGCTCCGGGATTGGCTGTCAGTCTTAACCAAAACAGTATGGGAATTTCCGTGCCGGAGTTCGGCGGGTATCAAAGCGGTGCGGGAGCGTCGGTGGGATTTGCCATCTTGAGCGACATTGAGAGTTACTTGTTCCTCAATGCGGCGCAGGGCGACGCGAGAACCAACGTACTGCAAGCCCCCAAGGTAACCTTTATGAATGGGCGCGACGCGACGTTGACTAATCAAACCTATCAAAACTTCGTGGTCGGCGTTATTCCGGTCGTGGGGGATTTCGCGGTCGCGCAACAGCCGGTCATCCAGCAAATTCCGAACGGATTTGAATTGTATGTGCAAGGCGTTGTCAGCAGTGATAGACGTTATGTCCGCATGAACTTGTCGCCGTCCTTCTATTCGTTGGACGCCAACTCGGTGGTCTTTACCTTTGACGGAAGCACATCGACAACGACTGATGGAACAAGCACCAACACCGGCAGTACATCAAGCAGCTCAAGCGGAACATCCATACAGGAGCCGCAAGTATCGGAATTTAGTCTGCCGACCGCCGTTAGCGTGCCGGATGGGGGAACGCTCTTATTGGGCGGAGTCAAACGATTGAGCGAAGGACGCCGCGAAGCAGGTATTCCGATGGTCAACAAGATTCCCTATTTGAAGCGGTTATTCTCGAATACATCTGTGGGACGCGAATCGCAAACGGTGATGTTGATGGTAACGCCGCACATTATTATTCAGGAAGAATACGAAACCGCGATGGGTTCCGCTGCAGAAACCCGGTAATTCATGGATGACGACGGCAATTATAGAGGGACGAAACATTTTTCGCCCCTCTATAAACATTTTTCACCCTTGTATCACTAATCACACGGCGCTCGTCACTGGGAATGAGCGCCGTGTGGTTTTATCATTGCAGGGGCGAAACATTTCTGATTGTTTCGTATTTGGGGGAGTTGTTTGAATTGATAGAAAATTGGAAGAGTTGGAGTTAAAAACCTCATTTCCACCTAATTTTCTCAACGAAACAACCTCATCTGATTGTTTCGTATTTTGGGGAGCTGTTTGAATCGATAGAAAATTGGAGGAGTTGGAGTTAAAAACCTCATTTCCACCTAATTTTCTCAACGAAACAACCTCAGTAGCAACGATTGCCCACAAAAAAATAAACCTCATTACCTCATTGCGATTTGATTGGGAGTAGCTATTCAATCGTCCAGCCAAATATGCTAAAACTGCTTTAAGTTTATGTATTCTCACAAAGGCACGGAGGCACAAAGAATTTATTTTTAGAATCTCTTGACGTTATTAGTTGCTTTGTAAGAGACAAATCTTGAAGTGTGATGAGTATCAATCCGCACGGGGGTAACTAAATAGTTACGATTTGGAATGAGGTAATAAGGTTGGGATTGGCGGGGTTTCGTTGCTACTGAGGTTGTTTTGTTGGAAAAATTAGGCGACAATGAGGTTTTTATGAAATGATCCGCTCTCCTCCCAATACGAAATAATCAGAAACATTTTTTGTCCCTGCATAACGAATCACTCGCCGCTCATCACTAACCACTCGCTGCTAACAACAAAAAATTAAACCATGTCCACTTTCCGGTTTCCTGTATTTTTTCAAACCCGTACCGGTCGATGGCTATTGCGGACGGCGGGGGTTTGTGCCGTCATATTGCTGATTCTATTTTCGGCATATCTTGCCGCTTCAAAACGTCCCGGATTTTATCGCCGATGTGAAACGGTCAGCGATTCGGATCGCAAAAAGCTCAGCGGGGAGATGATTCAGCAAACGCTTCATTGTTACTCCCAAATTCAGGAATCCAAATCCGGCGATTGGACGCTGCAAATCACCGATCAGCAACTCAACGCGTGGCTTTCTTCCGACGGAGCGTCGCATGTATCGCGTTTATTGCCCCGCGAGATACAGAATCCGCGAATTGCGATACACGGCGACCGTTTTGATTTAGCGGCGCAGGTTCGTTACGGTTGGTGGACTGGTATTGTTTGTTTTACCGGATCACTGAGCATACCGGAATCAGGAAAAATTGCGTTGCGGATTCGTTCGGCAAAACTTGGCATTTACCCGTTTGATAAAAATAAGCTAACGGAAATACTCAAAAACTCCCTTGACAAGCCGGACTGGAGTTTGGAGCAATCGACAGACGGCGGCGATCCTGTTTTAACATTTCGCCCGAACCTCGTGATCGGAAAGAAATTCTCGCTAACCATCGAATCCACCCAAACAGATGACGCCGGACAGTGCCGAATAACGGGAACAGTAAAAAGAAAGATTCCGATTTCAGGGACAAAAGGAACAAAAGCACCTCAAGGGACAAGATAAAACAACAAAAACATAGGGGCAGACCTCGCGTCTGCCCTGTATTTCTATA
>JAIRYX010000394.1 GCA_031267635.1 Planctomycetaceae bacterium | reverse complement strand
AATAAGTTCATCTTGTTCGAGTAAGAAATTTCAGATGGGAACACCCCAATCCGAAACAAATCAAACCATCGCAACAAGACAATATAACTCACCGGGTACTTAAAACAATAGAAAAACAGGAAAGTTTCGAAAATATAGAATAAAACAAAAAATAATTTATATTTACTGGGTACACTTTCCACAAAAACCCTTTATTTCAAGTACGAAACGAAAAATCTATCTGCATAAAAAGGAACTTCCGATATAAAATAAGGGAATAGGGAGTGGCGCATGCTGGTGGTGCAATTTGGGATCAATAAGGGAATTGCATCAATTAAGAGCGGCAATAGTGAAGCCGTTCGAGTAATTGCAATGGTAAAGTCTTTCTTGTAACTCGACAGTTGCCCAGTGCGGATTTATTTAGCTTGGGCAACTGAATAGTTACAATGATTTTACTGCGGCGGATTTTCTTCGGCTTGGGACTCTTCCATTATGGGCGGAGAAATCGGATCGGAGAGCTTTTCCTCTGTCGGTTTTTCTTCCGCTTCCACAGGTTTGGCTTCTTGCGGTTTTTCCGGCGTTGGAGTGTCCGCCACCGAAGACGCAAATGTAACGCCGGGCGGCAATAGTTCGCGGAGTGGGAAATCCTGCGGAACCGGACGCTTTAACTGCTGTGCTAATTGAAGATAAGAACTTACAATCAACATTGCATTTTGTTGGCAGGGAATCAAGTGCACTGCGTTAAACTGGCTCGTTGGATCAAAAAGCGATTTCTGCGGCAAGTACAATATCGGATACTTTTGATACACTTTTCCCCATGCGACAACGGTTTCCGTTAAAGCGTTAAAAATCGCTTCCGGCGTTTGGGATTCCGTCGGAGTTCCAACCGGAGTCGTGTTTACCGTCATTTGATTAATGCTTTCGGTTTTCTTCATCGCGTCTTCCGTCAGCGGATCATAAAACATCACCGTATCAATAAAGCCGGTCAAAGGAAACGCACGGTTAAAGTCCTGCTTCAACTGACGTAACGAGTTGATATAAATCGCCGTCGTTTCGAGAATTTCATCACGATATTGCGGCACCGGTACTTGTTTCAAATATTCGTTACCCGCCATCGTATTGTTCCATGCCTGCAACAGCAACAAAGAACGTTTGACCGCCTCGGCGTAATCTTTCTTTTCGTAAAGGTTACGCACAAAGTCTAGCGAGCGGTGCATATCTGGAATGGAAGTTGTCGTTTCCATTTCAAGACGGACAAGATGCTCAAACGGAAAATCTTCGGGATACAAGCCGCCTCGCTCGTCCAATCGATTAAGAACCAATTTGTATTTGTCGGCGAAATCAATAAAATCCCGCCGGAATGTTTCTGTTTTCAAGAAAGCATATTGCGCAAGTTCCATCAAAAGATTCCATTTCCGCATTGATTCCAGATAACGTCGATTTGCCGTGAAATCGTCGCCGTCTTCGTTAAACGCTTTACGGGCATAGAACCGTTCCTCACGCGCATCAATCGCTTCCTGCGTTTGTTCGACATATGTTTCATTCTTATAATGCTCATAGTTTAGCAATTCGCAAAACATGTGAGAAAATTGACGTTTGTATTCCTGATCTTCGATGGCGCGGCAGATTTCGCGCGCACTCGCTGCTTTTTTAGAACCGGTTTCTCCGGCTTCGCGTTCCTGTTTGCCGATTTCCACCGCAATCGCGTCGTTGGAAATTGCCAACGTGCCGCTTGCCTGCGAAACCACTTCGCTGAGATTGCGCGATGCTTTATCCGCAAGATTCGTTTCGCTGACTTCACTATTTTGATTTTCTGCCGAACTTTCGTCCGGATTCATTTCATTGGCAACGCGAATCGACGACGGAAGAAGATATGCCGCCAATTCATCAGGATCGGTAATCAGCGAATTACGGAGTGCCGTCAAACTTTCTTCCCAGCCCGCTTCGGTTTCGTTCAAATATTCCCGAATCGCAATGTATTGTTCCATGTCGGAACTTTTCACCATATCCACTAACGCGCCTTGCTGCAAATCGGTCAACGCTTTCCACCGTTCCACATACAAATCTTTCAGCGTTTTTGGCTCAAGAAGCTTGAGCAATTCGGCGCGAAGGTCATCCATTTCCTTTTGGGCTTCTTCCGCATCCGCCAGTTTCATACTCCGCTTTTGGCTTTTATCCTTACGGTCATCAATAGTCGTTTTAATTTCTATACGCGAAAAGTTTTCCCATGCGCGTTGAGCGTCCGCCCAGTTTGCTGCGGCTTTTTCGCCGAAATTTCCGTCAAGTTCATACCAATCCGCATAGTGAATCAAGTTCATCGTGGAATTAACATAGAAGATCGGACGCGCTTTGTTACCGATACTTCGTTTACGGTCTTGGTAATGCGCCGCGATATCGTCTTCGGACAAACTGCCGCTTTCTTTCGCTTTGAAATAACTGTCTTCCACTTTTCGGAACAAGTCTTCCGAAATTTTATAAAGCGGAATACCGTAGAGCCAATTATCCCGCTCGGCGATGGATTGCGCTTTATAAATCCGCGCAGAATTGTTATGAAACTCGTCGTCCTGCCGAAACAACATGCGGTATTGTTCTTTTTCGTCGGCGATTCCGATTTTCTGCGAAATCGTCCAACCGGCGTTATGATAGAGAATCGGTGCTTTTTGGTTATAAACGATTCCTTGTTCGAGAAACTCAAAACCGCGAATGACCCAACGGTAACGTTCGCGGTAATCGTCTTGATCCGCCGACGCATTGTACGCCAACCGCCAGCCGAGATATTCCCAAACAGAAATGAAACGCGGTTCCAAAAGCGTAATTTGGTTACTCGTCACGATAACGTTGTTCCAATCGTGATACTTCTCGTACTCTAACGATTTATGCCAGAGTAACGCCAAAGCGACGCCGCGCATTCCAAATGTTGCAAATTTGATCGTACTGCTACCCGGATCAATTTTGCCGAGCTGCGCATCCACAATGTCTTCGTTAATCCGAAGAGTGGCAAGATAACCGCCGCTCAAATGCGATTGTCCTTCGTCGCCACGCTGTACTGCCGCTGGTTTGCCGAGCAAAAAGAGCGGTCCGAGAATAACGAAAATAACGACGAGATAAATAATTTTCGTGCGGAATCTGTTATTTGTCATTTTGCCACCTCACGATTTTTGAGAATAATATAACCGACTACAAAAATCGGCAGGACATAACCGAATGTCGCCAAGCCATGCACGAGCATCCAACTTAACGGAACGTCGAATCCTTTTTGCAACGCTTGTTCATAATACGCAAAGTCGGAGAACGGCGGGATAATTTGTCCCATAACAATGAGCAAACCGCCGCTGACTTTATCAAGCATTATGACAAAAGCGGCGCCCCAACTTTTGTTCATGTCGTCCATCAAGTTCGATTGCGTCAGCATTCGTATTAACGATTCAAACGCTCCGCCGCCAAGATTTTTTCCAAACGCAATGTCCATCAACAGCGTTTTAGAAAAACCGGCAATCATCACGCCGAACAGCGATACCATCGTCACCGGTCCGCCGAGAAACGTACTCAACAAAACGCCGAAAGAAATTACGAGAATCATTTGCATCCAGATACCGAAATATCCTTTAAAAAAATTCGGCACGACCGGCGCGTCTGATTCGCGGAGATAAAGATCGTACAACGATGCTTCAATAAATTGTTGCTCGTCGAGACACCGTAGCCAGACTTCCACTTTGCCGTCCGCGACAAAATCATCGAACAAATTGAAATCGCGTTTGAGCGTCAACGAGTCATCTTCTTTTTCCGGCGTGACGAGATGCGCACCAGCAGGATTATTTTCGTTAATCGCTTTTCGCTGCTCAATTTTTGCGGTCACGTCGTGAAATTCCAACGGAATCAGCACGGACTTTGTGATAAACTCGTCTGTCGGAAAAATCAACGCTTCGACCGACAATCCGGTTTTTGGATTCCGAACGGAAATACTCGCCTGAATCCGTTTTTCCATATCGCCTTTGTATGTCCGATAAATGCCGAGTTTCATTTCAATCGGAATCCCGTCAGGAAAACGTTCCGGTCGGACATTTTCAAACGTCCAAATTCCCGCAACGTTGGTCGAGCCGGTAAAACTTCCGATGCCGCCGCGCGCGTTCCATTCGTGTCCCGTGTCGATTCCTTTGAGCCGATCAATTCCTTGTTCGTCGCGAAAGAACATCGGACTAACAGCGTATCGCGGAACACGCGCTTGCAAAATATCTTTCGATGGACTGATCGTGTAACGTGTATACGACGTTCCCACAACATCGGTCGCCGGATTGGAATCTATGTTTTTCGCAACCGCTTCGTGCGTATGACCATTCGCACTTTCGACTTGAATACTGCCGTCGGAGAAAACCGTCAGGTTATGTCGGTGTCCGTTAGCAATTCGCGTTGTGCCGCTGTGCGTAACATAAAGTTTGCCGGTATTTTGAAATTCGGAAAGTTCTTCCGGGGAATATTTTTGAGCAACAAGGTCTTTTTTCGCCAATGTGTGCGTATGCTGCAATTGGAACGACACGAAAAAGTAACTCAGCACCGCCATGCAGCAGAGCAACACCGTACCGATAATCGTGAAACCGAAAATGCGTCCGAGAATAATTTCGCTGGAACGCACCGGCTTGGTGACAATTGTGTAAATTGTTTTGCTTTTGATGTCGTTCGGCAAACTGAACGCGCTTAAAAACAATGCGAGCAACAGGATGAGATAGGTACTCATCGAAAGCACGAATGTGAGATAAATTTCGGTCGGATCGACGGCGGTTTTGTCGAGAAACCACCCGGCGAACATTAAAATCACGAGAAACACCACGAAAATAAACAGCACTCTTCGCCGTACTGATTCTTTGATTGCAAGTCGTGCAATCGCCCAAACCCGTTTCCAAGAAAGGAAAAAAAGATCACCAAAGACGTTGCCGACTCCTTGAACAAACGCCTGATATCCTTTGGAAACATTACCGTAACGGATGAGCGACGCAAAAAAACCGACCATCGTAACAACAAGAACCAAAACACCGATTGTCAACAGCCAAATCAAACTGTTATGTGTAAAAAATTCGGCGAGTGTTGGAACAGGTTTATCGAAAATCATTCTTTCGCACCTCCTCCCCGGACACGGCGCCCCGGGCGCGATTCGCTTTCCGCAATGATACTGAGGAACAAATCTTCCAGTGTGGTGGTCGGATGACCGCTAAATGTCAGCGTCGCCCCGTCGTCCGCAATAATTTGTTCAATTTTCTTTTTCGCGTTTTCGCTCAAATTCTCGGCACGAAATTCTGTTTGCGTACTGACTTTAAGCAAATCGCTAACACGTCCCAATTCTTTCAATTCTCCCTGATAAAGAATCCCAACGCGGTCACAGACATCTTGGACGTCTGCGAGAAGGTGGCTCGACATGATCACTGTTTTGCCTTGAGATTTTAGCTCAAGAATCAAATCTTTCATGTTTTTGGTGCCGATAGGGTCGAGTCCGCTTGTCGGTTCGTCGAGAAAAATGAGGTCAGGGTCGTTGATGAGCGCTTGCGCCAAACCGATACGTCGCGTCATTCCTTTGGAATATTCTCGAAGCTGCCGTTTTCGCGCAGAATCAAGTCCAACCATGTTAATAAGTTGCGACACGCGCTGGCGGCGAACCGGACCGGACATTTTGAACAGCCGTCCGTAAAAATCGAGTGTCTCTTCTGCATTCAAAAAACGGTACAAATAAGATTCTTCCGGGAGGTAACCGATTTTCTCGTTTTTTTCCACATCGGACGCAGTTTTTTCGAGAATACTGATTTCGCCGCTTGTCGGAAATAGCAAACCGAGTAACAGTTTAATCGTCGTGGTCTTCCCGGAACCATTCGGACCGAGCAAACCGAAAATCTCCCCACGTTGAATCTGAAGGTCAAGCGCCTTCAATGCCCGCACTTTTTGGCGCCCCCAAAAGTCGCGGTAGATTTTGGTTAGGTTTTTTGTTTCGACAACAATATCTGGATTACTTACCATAAAATACTCCACAACAATATGTTACAAAAATTCTGAACGAACATTTTGGTTATTTCATTCTAAACAAATTTGAAAAAGCATATAAAATCGTCATCATTTGATTTGACAACGAAACTTTATAATTACATCACTCTATCAAAACATTTTTGTCCCGATTTGTCAACAATCTTTTCATAAATTTTCAAGAAAAAATAAAATCCGAGCAAACTATTTCGTTTTTAGGAAGACAATATCTAAAAAGAAAACACAATAGGCGATTACGGTAAAATAGGCAATGATAAATCATAAGCACAAAATTGGATAATTTCGTTTTTGGGAAGACAAAGGCAAAATTCCCTAATTATGTCATAATTTGGGAGCGAGATTGATTTATAAAATACGCAACGATTCAGTTGCACCTTCACCGGTAACATAATTATTATTACCCGTACTTTATAAAATTCCCTTCGTAGCCCAAATTACACCAATATGCGCTCTGATTCCCTTATTTTTTGTTTAGACCCGAAGTTCCCTTTTATGCAGATAGAAATGTCGTTTTGTGCTTGAAATAAAGGGTTTTTGTGAAATATATACCCAGTAAACAATAATTATTTTAATTTTTATTGTATATTTTAGGGGACTTTGGGATTTTATTGTTGTTTGATATACCCTGTGTACTATATTAACTTGTTGCGATGGTTTGATTTGTTTCGGATTGGGGTGTTCCCATCTGAAATTTCTTACTCGAACAAGGCGAACCTATTTTTCCATAACAGAAAATCCGATGTACGTTGAAAAGTCCGTCCGTATCGATAAAAAAGGTGTCGTTCA
>JAIRYX010000393.1 GCA_031267635.1 Planctomycetaceae bacterium | reverse complement strand
GCTTCCGTTCTTGTCTGCGGAACTTTCGTTCTTGGGAACGGAGCTTCCGTTCTTGTCTGCGGAACTTTCGTTCTTGGGAACGGAGCTTTCGTTCTTGTCTGCGGAACTTTCGTTCTTGGGAACGGAACTTTCGGTTGATAAAAGGAGATTTGGGACAAGAGGAACTTTGGGAACATGACGAACACCGAACACTGCCTTAAAAACCAAATTTTCAAGCGGGAAGAGGATACTTTATCCCGTCATCATGATTTTCTCTTTGCAAAACATTGCGGCTTTGCAACGGGATAAATGATTTATATAATATAGCAAATCTTATGGCGTTGGACAATGGAATACTAATAATGCTTTGAGCAATTTTATTTATCACAACAAAAATGAACAATACGCGATCATTACGCAAATCAAATTGCGGTCTTGCTTGCCGGAAAAATCGTGTTATCATTATCAGTTTCCCGTTTCTTTCCTTTTAACCTTTCAAGATTAAGCGCGATGGCACTGTTTGCATTTCCCGATTTTGATTACACTTCTTTTGACGTTCCGACGCCGTATTATGTGGTTGATAAGGCGCGTATCCGTCGGAATATGGAGCTTTTAAAACATGTCCAAGACCGTAGCGGCGCGAAAATTCTGCTCGCGCTCAAGGCGTTTTCCACTTGGGGCGTGTTCGACACGATGAGTCCGTATCTTGCCGGAGCGACTGCCAGCAGTATTTACGAGGCGCAGCTTGGTCACGAATATTTCGGCAAAGAACTGCACATTTACTCGCCCGCTTATTCCAAAGCCGAAATCAATTACTTAAAAACGGTAGCGCATACGATTGTGTTCAACTCGGTGAATCAATGGAAAACGTTTGAATCTAAGTTGAGCAATTGCGGGCGCAAAATCGAAATCGGCTTGCGGGTCAATCCCGAATATTCCGAAGTGAAATACGAGATGTACAATCCTTGCACCAGCCGTTCTCGATTCGGGATTCGGGAAGACGGACTTTACGGCGTATCGCTCGACGGCGTAGACGGATTTCATTTTCACACGATTTGTCAGCAAGGTTCCGACGTTTTAGAGCGGACGCTTTTGCATGTGGAACAACGTTTCGACCGTTATTTTCCGATGCTTAAATGGATTAACTTCGGCGGCGGACACCACATTACGCGGATGGGTTATGACGTAGAACATCTTATCAATCTTCTTATTGATTTCAAAGAGCGAACCGGTTTGCAAATTTATTTGGAACCGGGCGAAGCGCATGTTCTTTATTCCGGTTTTATTGTCACGTCGGTTTTGGACATCATCGCAAACCCGAACAATCTGAGTGTTGTGATTGTCGATACCTCTGCGGCGGCGCACATGCCGGACGTATTGGAGATGCCTTACATGCCGGAAATTGTCGGAGCGCGACGAACTATCGAAGAAGCCGACGCGCCGCTTGAAAGCGCACGATATAAATATATTATCGGCGGAAAAACGTGTCTTTCCGGCGACATTATCGGCGAATATCAATTCAAGAAACCGCTCATTGTCGGCGATCGGCTTGTTTTCAGCGACATGTCGCAATACACGATGTGCAAAAACACAATGTTCAACGGCTTGCAACTCCCTTCCATTGTTTCATGCGACTCCGACGTCCCCGGCGGCGACTTCAAACTCCTCCGCCAGTTCGGTTATGAAGATTTTAAAAGCCGATTATCGTAGCATAAAGCCACGCAATTTTATTGGGCATCTTTCATATCAAGGGGCTTTAAGTCACTTTATCGTAGCTTGTTTATCAGCAGGAAAAATCTATTTATTGATGAAGAGACAATCTTATGTCGTTACAAATGGAAAAGAAAAACGATTTCTATAACATAGATCGCCGTCAGATGCTTGGTTTAGCGGGCGGAACGGCAGGTTTGATTTTTGCGAACACATTGGCGGGACGCGCGGAAGAAACGCCGTCTCAAGAAACCTCAAAGCGACGTTTTTCGCTGAACACCGGCACGTTGCTTGGATACAATCTGCCGATTGAAGAGGAAATCGAAATCACGGCAAAAGCGGGATACGACGGAATTGAAATCTGGCTGATGCGTTTGGAAAAATATATCAGCGAGGGCAAATCGCTTACCGACCTTCGCAAGCGGGTGGAAGATTCCGGTTTGACGGTCGAGAACGCGATTGGTTTTGCTCCATGGATTGTTGACGACGACGCGGAACGTGCCAAAGGCGTAGAGCAAATCAAACGCGACATGGAACGGCTTGCGAAAATCGGTTGTTTTCGGATTGCCGCTCCTGCATCCGGTGCGACAGCAAAACGAATCGACAATCTTGAGGCGTGCGGCGAGCGTTATCGTAAAATTCTCGAAATCGGCGAACAACAAGGCGTCACGCCGCTCCTTGAACTCTGGGGCGGTTCGGCGACATTGAGTCGGTTGTCCGACGTCGCAGCGATTGCCGTTGCCGCCGCGCACCCGCAAGCAAGTTTGTTGCTTGACGCGTATCATTTGTACAAAGGCGGTAACACATGGACGAGTTTATCGCAACTTAACGGGAGAAATTGGCATATTTTTCACTTAAACGATTATCCTGAAAATCCGCCGCGTGAAACAATTGCCGACAAAGACCGTGTTTTCCCCGGCGACGGCGTTTGTCCGATTCGAGAGTTGGTAACGCAGTTAGATGAAATTGGATTTCACGGCGTCTTTTCGCTTGAAATTTTTAACGCAGAATATCGCCAAACGACGTCGCCGTTGGAACAAGCAAAAATCGGATTGGAAAAAATGCGTCTTGCGGTTAAAAAATAACAGAAAACGAGAAATAGAAGAAACAAATGAAACTCTGGGGGACTTCAAGCCATCTAAAAAAATCCACAAAATCCCTCGTGTTCTTCCGATATTTACAAAAACAAATCTTGAAATTGTTCGGGACGAACGCCTTCGAGACTGTCGGCGAGTTTGCCTAACGCTTCCGTTTCAATTTGACGGACTCGCTCTCGCGTTAACCCAAGCGTTTCGCCAATTTCTTTGAGCGTGTGCGGCGGATGGTTGCCGATTCCAAAACGCATCCGCAAAACAGCCGACTCGCGCGGATCCATCACTTCAAGCTGTTCCATCACAAAAGTCAAATTGTCGTTTTGCAAGAGTTCTTCATCCGGCGTGCGGGAACGCTCGTCCATTACCATTTCGCCAAGCGACCAACCGGCGTCGGTTTGATCGGTTTGCGGCGTGAGATTGTAAATGATAATCGCTTTTTTGATAATCGGTAATTTCTTTCGCGGAAGCCCTAAAACGCGGGCAATTTCTTCCGGCGTCGGCGTGCGTCCCAGTTCGTCAACAAGACGGTTCGTCGCCCGTCGCCATTTGGAAAGCAGTTCCACCATGTACGCCGGAATGCGAATCGTTTTCGCCGAATTGATTAACGCGCGTTTGATAGATTGCTTAATCCAGTAGCTTGCATACGTCGAAAACCGCGTTCCGACCAACGGATCAAACCCTTCGACCGCACGCAATAGACCAAGATTCCCTTCTTCAATCAAGTCTTGTAAACTTAATCCTTTACTCGTGTAACCTCGCGCGATATTCACTACAAGCCGGAGATTCGCGCGTACCATTCGGTCACGGGCTTCCATGTCGCCTGCGGCGATTCGTTCCGCAAGGTCAAATTCTTCCTCCGCGGACAAAAGGTGCGTTTCATTAATCTCGCGAAGGTAAGTTTCCAGCGGCGACTGCACAGATGTGTCGGTATCCAATTCTTCCGCAATTGTGGGATCGTACATGTTCATTTTTTCCAATTTCATGGGGGAGACGTGATTTTTTGAGGAATACGCCGATTGAGAATCACTGCGAAAATGTTGCAAAGGGGAATTTTTTGACAGAATTTATAAAAGGATAAACTCGTTAAAGTCAATAAAAATTGACGTCATTTTTGCCTAAAAATCTGACTTGACAACACAAAATGCTTTCGCAAAACACGACCGAAACCGATGTATTTTCAGAAACGACGGCAAAATCATTCTCACAAACAGTAAACAACAAATGAGAAAAAACGTCAGCCGCTTCCGAAGGACTTTACCGCGAAAAAATTCACGGCATTGAAATTCCCTAGCCATTACGCCCGGCGACGTCCGTTGTTCGTCCGAGATACGTGAAAATTGTTTTTCAATAAAAATCCAAGCAAAGAAACAAAACAATGGTTGTAATCCGCGTATTTTCTGATTCCTTGCATGACAATTTCTACGTCATACATTTTTTATCGTCTGAAAAGCCAAAAAAATAAAATGGCTATTTCACTTTGCGGATAAAACACGATAGCGCGAATTATTAGTTTATGTTTATTGTAGTAATTATAGTGCATGGATTGGTTATTAGATTTGAGGAGAAATCATAATTGTTTTTCTGATTTTTCCTTATCACAGAGGGAAATTAGGAGAAATTTCCTAGATTTTCGATCTTAAAAGTTGACAAGCGATCTTTTCTTATATTATAATGTAAAAACAATGTGGAAAATTCTTCCAAAATCTCCCCAAATGAACAATTTGTCAAAATGCAGGTGAACAACATGAATAAAACCGTTTATCTCCTTATTGTTGGAATGATTATTACAGCAACAATTCAAGTTTCGGACGCACAACAGATTCGTCAGCGTGGTTTGCTCGGAGCATTAGGAATTGAAACTCCGGCGATGCAGTCGGCGCGTCAGCAGGCAAGGATTGCTCAAAAAATCAAAAATGCGGCGGAAACGCTGAAAAATGAAGCGGAAACTGCACAAGTGTCGGCGGAATCGGCAAAAGAAGCCGTGACGGAAATGATGGGAACGGTGAAGGATGAGCTGAAAAATTCCGTTTCGGAAATTAAAAAAGAAGCGGTTGCGTCGGCAAAAGCTCTTGACGAAGCAAAAGCGTTGAAAGAGCAGGCGGAAAAGGCGATTGCCGAAGCGAAAGCGGCGAAAGCGGAAGCGGACAAACTTAAAGCAGAAGCAGAAAAAGCGAAAACCGAAGCTCAAAAAGCGGCGGAGTTAGCGAAAAAAGCCCAATCGGATGCTGCTGAAATGAAGAACCTTGCGGACAAAATGCAGGCAGCCGCAAATAAGCAAATTGACGAGTACAAAGTAAAACAGGAAGAATTGAAAAAAGAACGCGGCGACCTCGAAAAAGCCCAACGTAATCACGAAGAGCAAAACAATAAGGATAAAGCCGAATTAGAAGAAAAAATCAAAGCGTTAAACGCCAAACAGGAAGAACAACCGCAACCAGTCGAAGAAACAGGCACGCCAAATGATGGAAACGGCGATGCGGAATAAATGATGGAAATCAGGAACACTGATTTGATTTCACGGTTTTTCTATCTTTTTTGAAAACCAATCGCTATATGAACGTCAATGTCAAATGTTGATTTTTGATTCAAAACCTCAGCATTTAGCATTGGCGTTTTTCTTTTGATATACTTTTCGCAGCGAGAAATGGCACTTTTCCTTCGTCTATAAAACTCCGTGAGTAAATAGGGTACTCACAAAGTACGATTCTCACACTTGAAATTTCGACTTTTAAGGCAGTGTGTATTGTTCATCACGTTCCCCCAATCGCAAATTTTTATCGTAAAGAAGTATAAAAGATATATTAAATATTTTTCAAGAAAATTTCTTCAAACGCCAACAATTTCTATTGACGGATTCAGTTTATCTGTGTAAGCTAATGCTTATAGAATAATTTATGGACTGACGAAAATCACAGTGGTTTTGGTCAGTTCATTTCAAAAAAACTTAGAATTAGGGAGTTTCAACGATGAAAAAATTAAACAAAGCGTTTGATTTTCTTGAATTGTGTCAGAATGTTGCGGGGGGGGGGGGGGTACGTAAAGGGGTTAAAATCCCATTTTTAACGGGGGGTTGT